>CAYMOD010000176.1:0-5325 GCA_964391945.1 uncultured Rhodobacterales bacterium
ATGGCCATCCTCGTCGACGAAAACACCCGCGTCATCTGCCAGGGCCTGACCGGCTCCCAAGGCACCTTCCATTCCGAACAGGCGATCGCCTACGGCACGAAGATGGTCGGCGGCGTCACCCCCGGCAAGGGCGGCCAGACCCATATCGGCCTCCCCGTCTTCAACACCGTGGCCGAGGCGCGCGAGCAGACGCAGGCCACCGCCACCGTGATCTACGTGCCGCCCCCCTTCGCCGCCGACTCGATCCTCGAGGCAATCGATGCCGGGATGGAACTCATCGTCTGCATCACCGAGGGGATCCCGGTCCTCGACATGATGAAGGTGAAACGCGCGCTCCAGGGTTCCAACTCGATCCTGATCGGCCCGAACTGCCCCGGCGTCATCACGCCGGACGCCTGCAAGATCGGCATCATGCCCGGCCACATCCACAAGCGCGGCTCGGTCGGCGTCATCTCGCGTTCGGGCACGCTCACCTACGAGGCGGTGCTCCAGACCACCAACGCCGGGCTCGGACAAAGCACCTGCGTCGGCATCGGTGGCGACCCGATCAAGGGCAGCGAGCATATCGACGTGCTCGAATGGCTGCTCGCCGACGACGAGACCGAATCGATCATCATGATCGGCGAGATCGGCGGCGCGGCCGAGGAGGAGGCAGCGCAATTCCTCAAGGACGAGGCGAAGCGCGGCCGCTCCAAGCCCACCGCCGGGTTCATCGCCGGCCGCACCGCGCCGCCGGGAAGGCGCATGGGGCACGCGGGCGCCATCGTCGCCGGCGGCAAGGGCGGCGCCGAGGACAAGATCGAGGCGATGAAGTCCGCCGGCATCACCGTCGCCGACAGTCCCGCCGGCCTTGGCGAGGCCGTCCTCAAGGCAATGGGCCGGGCCTGAGGCCCATCCGCCCGCTCCCGGCCGGATGCCGGGTGCGGGATTTCACACGCGGCCCCGGCGCCGGGGTGGCATTTCAGGGAGCGGTTTCCCGCACGAAGTCATGACCGAGCACAGCCAGAACGCCCTCTTCCACTCGTCCTCCTTTCTCCAGGGTCAGAACGCCGCCTTCGTCGAGGAGCTTTACGCCCGCTATGCCGAGGATCCGTCGAGCGTGGATCCCTCCTGGGCCGAGTTCTTCCGCTCGCTCGGCGACGATGGCGACGCCGCCCGCGCCGTCCGGGGCCCGAGCTGGGCGCGGGCCGACTGGCCGCCGCAGCCGGCCGACGAGCTGACCTCCGCCCTGACCGGCCAGTGGCCGAGCACGCCCGAGACAAGGACCGTGGTCGAGAAGATCAAGACGGCGGCCGCGAAGGACGGCGTGGCGCTCTCGGCAGTGCAGGTCCGCAAGGCGGTGACGGATTCCGTCCGCGCCCTGATGCTGATCCGCGCCTACCGGCATCGCGGCCACCTCGAGGCCGATCTCGACCCCCTGGGCATCATCGAACTCCTGCCGCACCCAGAACTCGACCCGAAGACCTACGGCTTCACCGAAGCCGACATGGACCGGCCGATCTTCATCGACAACGTCCTCGGCCTCGAGAGCGCGTCGATGCGCGAGATCCTGCAGATCATGAAGCGCACCTACTGCGGCACCTTCGCGCTGCAGTTCATGCACATCTCCGACCCGGACCAGTCGGCCTGGCTCAAGGAGCGGATCGAGGGCTACGGCAAGGAGATCCAGTTCACCCGCCGCGGCCGCCGCGCCATCCTCAACAGCCTCGTGGAATCGGAGGGTTTCGAGAAGTTCCTCCAGGTCAAATACATGGGGACCAAGCGTTTCGGCCTCGACGGCGGCGAGGCGCTGGTGCCGGCGATGGAGCAGATCATCAAGCGCGGCGGCGCGCTCGGCGTCGAGGAGGTGGTGATCGGCATGCCCCACCGCGGCCGGCTCAACGTCCTCGCCAACGTCATGGGCAAGCCCTACCGCGCCATCTTCAACGAATTCCAGGGCGGCTCCTTCAAGCCCGACGAGGTCGAGGGCTCGGGCGATGTCAAGTACCACCTCGGCGCCTCGTCGGATCGCGAATTCGACGGCAATGTCGTCCATCTCAGCCTGACCGCGAACCCGAGTCATCTCGAGGCGGTGAACCCCGTCGTCCTCGGCAAGGTCCGCGCCAAACAGGCCCAGCGCGGCGACACCAACCGCACCAAGGTCCTGCCGGTCCTCCTCCACGGCGACGCCGCCTTCGCCGGCCAGGGCGTTGTCGCGGAGTGTTTCGGCCTGATGGGGCTCCGCGGCCATCGCGCCGGCGGTACCATCCATATCGTCGTCAACAACCAGATCGGCTTCACCACGGCGCCGCACAACTCGCGTTCGTCGCCCTATCCGACCGATATCGCGCTGATGGTCGAGGCGCCGATCTTCCACGTCAACGGCGACGACCCCGAGGCGGTCGTCCATGCCGCCCGCGTCGCCATCGAGTTCCGGCAGAAGTTCAACAAGGACGTCGTCATCGACATGTTCTGCTACCGGCGCTTCGGCCACAACGAGGGCGACGAACCCATGTTCACCCAGCCCCTGATGTACGGCACCATCAAGGGCCACAAGACGACGCTCCAGAAATACACCGATCGCCTCGTCGCCGACGGCCTGATCCCCGAGGGCGAGATCGAGGACATGAAGGCCGTCTTCCAGGCCCATCTCAACGAGGAGTTCGAGGCCGGCAAGGCCTACCGCCCGAACAAGGCGGACTGGCTCGACGGACGCTGGTCGCATCTCGAGAAACATTCGGGTCAGTACCAGCCCGGCCGCACCGCGGTCGCGGAGGACCGGCTGCGCCGCATCGGCGCGGCGATCACCCGCATCCCCGAGACCGTGAAGCCCCACCGCACGCTCGCCCGCATCTTCGATGCGCGCCGCCAGATGATCGAGAGCGGCGAAGGCATTGACTGGGCGACCGGCGAGGCGCTCGCCTTCGGCTCCCTGCTCACCGAGGGCTACCCGGTCCGCCTGTCGGGGCAGGATTCCACCCGCGGCACCTTCAGCCAGCGCCATTCCGCGATCATCGACCAGGAGACCGAGGAGCGGTACATTCCGCTCAACCATATCGAGGCGGGCCAGGCCCCCTACGAGGTCGTCGATTCGATGCTCTCCGAATACGCGGTGCTCGGCTACGAATACGGCTACTCGCTCGCGGAGCCGAACACGCTCGTGCTCTGGGAGGCCCAGTTCGGCGATTTCGCCAATGGCGCCCAGATCATGATCGACCAGTTCATCTCCTCGGGCGAATCCAAGTGGCTGCGCATGTCGGGCCTCGTCATGCTGCTCCCCCACGGTTACGAGGGCCAGGGGCCGGAGCATTCCTCCGCCCGGCTCGAGCGGTTCCTCCAGCTCTCGGCGGGCGACAACTGGATCGTCGCCAACTGCACGACGCCGGCCAACTACTTCCACATCCTGCGCCGGCAGCTGCACCGGAGCTTCCGCAAGCCGCTGGTGCTGATGACGCCGAAATCGCTGCTGCGCCACAAGCTCGCCACCTCGCGGCTCGCGGCTTTCTCGGGCGAATCCACCTTCTACCGCGTGCTCTGGGACGATGCCGACAATCCGTCCGCGCCGGCGAGCGAGGCCGAGCTCCTGCCGGCCGAGAAGATCCGCCGCGTCGTCCTCTGCTCGGGCAAGGTCTACTATGACCTTCTCGAAGCCCGCGACGCGCGCGGCATCGACGACATCTACCTGATGCGGATCGAGCAGTTCTATCCGTTCCCGGCGCTGTCGCTGACCAAGGAACTCGGACGGTTCAAACAGGCCGAGATGGTCTGGTGTCAGGAGGAGCCGAAGAACCAGGGCGGCTGGACCTTCATCGAACCGAATCTCGAATGGGTGCTTGGCCGGATCGAGGCCGCGCACATGCGGCCACGCTACGTCGGCCGTCCCGCCTCGGCGTCGCCGGCGACGGGTCTCGCGCGCCAGCACAAGGAACAGCAGGATGCGCTCGTCGACGAAGCGCTGACGATCTGAGGAAGGAACAGGTATGGTAGAGATCCGGGTCCCCGCGCTCGGCGAGAGCGTCACCGAAGCCACCGTCGCCACCTGGTTCAAGAAGGAGGGCGAGGCCGTCCGCCAGGACGAGATGCTCTGCGAACTCGAGACCGACAAGGTCACGGTCGAGGTTCCCGCCCCCGCCGCCGGCGTGCTCGCCGAGATCGTCGCCAGGGAAGGCCAGACCGTCGGCGTCGACGCGCTCCTCGCCAACATCGACGCGAAGGCCGAAGCCCCGGCCGGCCGGAAGCCGGCAAGACAGAAGCCGGCCACAGCCGGCGAGACCGCCGGGGCCGAAGCCGACGAGAGCGGGGAGAGCGCGCCCGCGAACGCCCGCAGCGTCGATGTCCGCATTCCCACCCTCGGCGAGAGCGTGACCGAGGCGACCATCGCCACCTGGTTCAAGAAGGCGGGCGATCAGGTGACGCAGGACGAGATGCTCTGCGAACTCGAGACCGACAAGGTCTCGGTCGAGATTCCCTCCCCTGCGACCGGCACGCTTTCCGAAATCCTCGCCGAGGCCGGCGCGACCGTCGGCGCCGGTGCGATCATCGCCCGCATCACCGGAGGCGGCGCCGGCAGGGCGTCTGCGCCCAAGGCCGAGGACGCCGCCACTGCCCGCGCCGCAGCCCCGGCCGAGAGCCGCACCGGCGATGTCGAGGACGCGCCGTCAGCGGCGAAACTGATGGCCGACAAGGGCATCTCCCGCGATCAGGTCGAGGCGAGCGGCCGCGACGGGCGGGTAATGAAGGAGGACGTGCTGAAGGCGATCACCGAGCCGAGGAAGGCCGAGGCGCCCCAGCCCGCGTCCGCCCAGCCTGCGCCTGCTGCCCAGCCCACGCCTGTCCCGCGCGCCCCTGTCCCCGCCGAGGATGCCGCCCGTGAGGAGCGCGTCCGGATGACCCGGTTGCGCCAGACCATCGCGCGGAGGCTGAAGGAGGCCCAGAACACCGCCGCCATGCTCACCACCTACAACGAGGTGGACATGTCCGCGGTGATGGACCTGCGCAACGCCTACAAGGAGGAGTTCGAGAAGAAACACGGCGTCAAGCTCGGCTTCATGTCGTTCTTCACCAAGGCCTGCTGTCACGCGCTGAAGGAGGTGCCGGAGGTCAATGCCGAGATCGATGGCACCGATTTCGTCTACAAGAACTTTGTCCACATGGGCATCGCCGTCGGCACGCCATCCGGCCTCGTCGTGCCCGTCGTCCGCGACGCCGACCGCCTCTCCTTCGCCGAGATCGAGAAGAAGATCGCCGAACTGGGCTTGCGTGCCCGCGACGGCAAGCTGTCGCTGGCGGAGATGCAGGGCGGCACCTTCACCATCTCGAACGGCGGCGTCTACGGCTCGCTGATGT
>CAYMOD010000177.1:0-5277 GCA_964391945.1 uncultured Rhodobacterales bacterium
GAGCCGCGCGCCATCGCCCCGACCGAGCCCATGCCGCGATAGGCCTTGAAGCTGCGCCCCTGGTAGAGAATGATCTCGCCCGGAGCCTCGTCCGTGCCGGCGAGGAGCGAGCCGATCATCGCGCAATCGGCGCCGGCGGCGATCGCCTTGGCGAAGTCGCCGGAGAACTTGATGCCCCCGTCGGCGATGATCGGCGTATCCGTGGCGGCAGCGGCTTCGGCGCAATCGATGATCGCGTGCATCTGCGGCACGCCGACGCCCGCGACCATGCGCGTGGTGCAGATCGAGCCCGGGCCGATCCCGACCTTGACCGCGTCCGCCCCGGCCTTGATCAGCGCCCGGGTGGCGCCTGCGGTCGCAACGTTGCCGGCGACGATCTGCATCTGCGGCGCGTGGTGCTTGATGCGCGAGACCGCCTCCAGGACGCTGGCCGAATGGCCGTGCGCGGTATCGACGACGACGACATCGACGCCGGCCTCGATGAGTGCGCGCGTGCGCTCGAAACCGTCCTCGCCGACGCTGGTCGCCGCGGCCACGCGGAGCCGGCCGAGGTCATCCTTGCAGGCGACGGGGTTCAGGACCGCCTGTTCGAGATCCTTGGTGGTGAGCAGCCCGGTGAGCCGGTTGCCTTCATCGACGACGAGGAGCTTCTCGATCCGGCGCGCATGCATCATCCGCCGCGCCTCGGAGAGATCGGCGGGTTCGCGCAACATCGCGAGCCGGTCGGAAGTCATCATTTCGCGAACGGGCGTCCGCTCGTCGCTGACGAAGCGCATGTCGCGGTTGGTCAGGATGCCGACGACGACGCCGTCCTCGCGCACGACCGGAAAGCCGGTGATCTTGTAGCGGTCCTGCAGGACCTTGGCGTCAGCCAGCGTCTGGTCCGGTCTGAGCGTGACGGGCGCATAGACGACACCCGATTCAAAGCGCTTGACGCGAACCACCTCGGCTGCCTGGGCTTCGATGTCGAGATTGCGGTGAATGACGCCCATGCCGCCCGCCTGTGCCATCGCAATTGCCATCCGGCTCTCGGTGACGGTATCCATGGCCGAGCTTACCAGGGGGATGTTGAGCCTGATGCCGGCCGTCAGCCGGGTGCGTGTATCGGCCATTGCCGGCAGTACCGACGACGCATCTGGCACCAGCAGAACATCATCGAATGTGAGGGCTTCGCGAAACTGCATGGGGCATCCCTCCCGATCCGAGCCATGCGCTCCTATTTCATGCCGTTGCCGAATTGAAAAGACGCGAGCGCATCGGTTGTGCGGGAGGGGAATCGACCTTTGCAGGGTCGGTGCAGTTGCGTATAGATGCGCCTGAGCCGAAAATAACAGGCAGCGCCGTCAAGGCGGTGAAAAGGGCATGACGAGAAATCCGCTGACCGAGGACGTCGAGTTCATCAAGGCCCTGGCCGAGGTGCTGCGCAGCCACGATCTCGCCGAGATCAAGGTCGACCGCGAATATGGCGAAGACGACAGCCTGACGGTGCACATCTCGCGCGGGGTGTCGGCTCCGGTGACGTTGCCGGCACCGTCGTCCCCCGCTGTGCCGCAGGCAGCGCCGGTCCAGGCCGTGTCCGCGGCGGCACCGCTCCCCGATCCGGCGGAGGAAGCTGGCATGGTTGTCTCGCCGATGGTCGGCACCGCCTATCTCCAGCCCGAACCCGGCGTCGCGCCCTTCGTGAAGGTGGGCGACACCGTGGCGGAGGGGCAGACGCTCCTGATCATCGAGGCGATGAAAACGATGAACCAGATCCCGGCGCCTCGCCCCGGCACGGTGAAGCGCATCCTCATCGAGGATACCGCGCCAGTCGAATTCGGCGCACCGCTCATGGTCATCGACTGACGCTCATGTTCTCAAAGGTCCTGATCGCTAACCGTGGCGAGATCGCCCTTCGCATCCATCGCGCCTGCAAGGAGATGGGGATCGCCACCGTCGCGGTGCATTCGACCGCCGACGCGGATGCGATGCATGTCCGGATGGCCGACGAGAGCGTCTGCATCGGGCCGCCCCCGGCGCACAGTTCGTATCTGTCGATGCCGAACCTGATCTCCGCCTGCGAGATCACCGGGGCGGAGGCGATCCATCCCGGCTACGGCTTCCTCTCCGAGAACGCGACCTTCGTGCAGATCGTCGAGGACCACGGCATCACCTTCATCGGGCCGTCGGCGGAGCATATCCGGCTGATGGGCGACAAGATCACCGCCAAGGAGACGATGCGGGGCCTCGGCGTCCCTTGTGTGCCGGGTTCGGAAGGAGGCGTGCCGAGTCTCGAGGAGGCGCGGGAGACCGCCAGGGGCATCGGTTATCCGGTGATCGTCAAGGCCACGGCGGGCGGCGGCGGCCGCGGCATGAAGTTGGCACGCACGGAAGAGGAACTCGAACGGGCGTTCGGAACCGCGCGGGCGGAGGCGAAGGCGGCCTTCGGCAACGACGAGGTCTATCTCGAGAAGTATCTCGGCCGGCCGCGGCATATCGAGATCCAGGTGTTCGGGGACGGCAAGGGGAATGCGATCCATCTCGGCGAGCGCGACTGCTCATTGCAGCGGCGGCACCAGAAGGTGCTGGAAGAAGCGCCCTCACCGGTGATCGATGCCGCAACCCGGGCGGAGATCGGCAGGACCTGCGCCGACGCAATCGCGAAGATGGGCTATTCCGGGGCAGGGACGGTCGAATTCCTCTACGAGGACGGAGAGTTCTATTTCATCGAGATGAACACCCGCCTCCAGGTCGAACATCCGGTCACGGAGGCGATCTACGACGTCGATCTCGTGCAGGAACAGATCCGGGTTGCGGCGGGGCTGCCGCTGTCGATCCGGCAGGAGGAGATCGTGGCGAACGGCCATGCCATCGAGTGCCGGATCAATGCCGAGCGGCTGCCGGATTTCCGGGCCTCGCCGGGACGGATTCTCGCGTATCATGCGCCTGGGGGCCTCGGCGTGCGGATGGACAGCGCTCTCTATCAGGGATATGTCGTCCCGCCCCATTACGACAGCCTGATCGGCAAGCTGATCGTTCATGCCCGGACGCGGGAACTGGCCCTCGCGCGGCTCGGGCGGGCATTGTCGGAACTGGTGGTGGACGGAGTGGACAGCACGACGGACCTGTTCCGGGCTCTGCTCGATGATCCCGCGATTCAACGGGGCGAGTACGACATCCACTGGCTCGAACACTGGCTCGCGCAGGCAGCGGGGTCGGAGGAGAGCTGAGCAACATGAAGGACGAGCAGGCGGAGATCACGCCGATCCTGCTGCTCCATGCCTATGCTTCCGGCGTCTTTCCCATGGCGGAGGGCCGCGACACCGGGGAGATGTTCTGGGTCGATCCGCGGCGACGCGGCGTCCTGCCGCTCGATGGGCTTCACGTCTCGCGGAGTCTCGGCCGGACGATACGCCGCGGCGGGTTCGAGATCCGGATCGACAGCGCCTTTGCAGCGGTGCTTGACGCCTGTGCCGACCGTCCCGAAACCTGGATCAATCCCGAGATCATAAGCCTCTATTCAGACCTCTATTGGATGGATCATGCGCATTCGGTCGAGGTCTGGGTGGACGGACACCTCGCCGGCGGCCTTTACGGCGTCAGCCTCGGTGCGGCCTTCTTCGGCGAGAGCATGTTCAGCCGTGTCCGGGACGCTTCGAAGATCGCGCTCGTAGCACTTGTTGCGCGGCTGCGGGCAGGCGGGTTCCGCCTCCTCGACACCCAGTTCGTGACCGATCATCTGAAGCGGCTCGGTGCCATGGAGATCAGCCGCGGGGAGTATCGCCGGCGGCTCGCCGATGCCGTGGTGCGTCCCGCCGATTTCCACGCCCTGCCGCGCGACCTGCCGCCTCAGCGGCTGCTGCAGCTTGCCACCCAGACATCATAGCGGGGATGGTCGAACGCCGAGAGGGCAGGCGATGAGGCAAACATCCAACCCTCGAAACCCGGATCGTCCTCGCGTACGTCGCGGATGCGCAGATATGCGTAAGCCTCGCTTTCAGGTTCGGTCTGCGGCACGCGACAGGCTGCGACTGCAATATCGAGATGACCGAAGCGGATGGTCTCGCCGACCTCCAGTTCGAGATTCCGCGTGTTGCCGCTCAGCGTGTCGAGCCCGCGCAGGACCACGTGCGGCGCAGCAAGGGTTGCCTGTTCGTTCACCACTGGCGGCTGTTGCGCGAGCGTGGCACCGGCGGCGAGCGCGGTGACGAGACCCGCGATCTTCATTCCTGCATCCCGAACCGCATGAGGAGGTTCAGGAGGCTTACCGAACTCTGCGTGTTCAGAATCTCATCGCCCGCGCTCAGCATGAAATCCGAGGCGCCCGGCGTGATATCGAGGAAGCTGCCGCCAAGGAGGCCCTCCTGCGCGATCTGAACGTCGGAATCCTCCGGAATCTGTAATACCCGATCGATGTTGAAGGTCACGCGCGCCTGGTAAGTCTCCGGGTCGAGGTCAAGATCGGTCACCGAGCCGATCGTGATCCCGGCGAGGCGCACCTCGGTGCCGAGGGCGACGCCCTCGATGCTGCGGAAGCTGGCCGTCAGCGGATACGACGCGGTTTCGTTCCGGAAGTCTGAAAACTGTCCCGCGTAGAGAAGAAAACCGGCTGCCGCGATTACCACGACAGCACCGATCACGGTCTCGGCAGCGCTGTTGCCACTCATCACCATCTGCCGCGGATCAGGCCGGGGTCCACGGTTCGTAATCGTCCCGGAAATTGCGCGGCTCTTCGAGGAGGATCGAGCCCTGCGGACGGTAGGCCGCCGGGCTCCCGGAGAGGTTCGGGTTGTGCGGCTTCTCCCAGGGCTTCGGCTGCCACGGGCGGACGGTCGGCGGCTCCTGCCAGGTGTGATGCAGCCAGCCGTGCCATTCCGGACTGATCCGGCTGGCCTCGGATTCACCGTTGTAGATCACCCAGCGCCGGGAACCGTCGCGATTCTGATAATAGATGTTGCCGGCCTCGTCCTCGCCGACCTTCTGCCCGCGCCGCCAGGTGAGGAAACGGGTGCCCAGTGTCTGCCCGTTCCACCAAGTGAAAATCTGTGTGAGGATGCTCATGATCAAGATGCCGTTGCCGACCCTTCTTTGCGATCCGCGTAGATGAGAAGCGGCTCCGCCTTCCTGAAGATGCAGTCTTCATTCACCACCACCTCCTCGACGCCGGACATTGACGGCAGTTCGAACATGGTGTCGAGGAGCACCTCTTCGAGGATGGAGCGCAGGCCGCGCGCGCCGGTCTTGCGCTCGATTGCCCGCTTTGCGATCGCGCGAAGCGCGTCCTCGGTGAAGGTGAGC
>CAYMOD010000178.1:0-5269 GCA_964391945.1 uncultured Rhodobacterales bacterium
CCTTCCTCACCTGCCACCGCCGCCGCCCGGACCAGGCCCCGCCGGCGTGACCCCCGGCGCGCCCGCATCAGCGCCCGCCGCGCGATCAACACCGACGTCAAGCCGATCTTCAACACGATCCACCTCGACGAGACCGTCCTCCATGGCGATTGCGCGAGCGCAGTGCCGCTAACGCCGTTCACCGAACCGATCCCGGACGCCGGCCGTTCGGTCGGTATCCTGTTCACGGCTTCGGTGGCGCACGCCATCTCAGTTGCGGTCTACGCCAGGACCGCCAACCGCAACTGGTTCCCTGATGTTCCCGAGGCCTACGAGGACATCGCCGCCCAACTCGTCAACCAGTTCGAAACCGACGTGATCGACATTGCCCTCGGCGGCAGCCTTCGCTCCCGAAGGCACCGAGGGCGGCGCTCTGGACCCCGGTCATCCGGTCGACTCTGCGAAGAGGTCGGTGAGAGTGGCGAGGTAGAGCGCGGAGCGTTCTTCCATCCAGTCGATGATCTCCGTCCACCGCTCCTCATCGGAGATCGGGTGCGATATCTTGGAGATGAACATCCAGTCGCCTTCACCTATATAGATTGGGGCGCCAAGGCGGGCCTCCAACTGTTCCCGATAAGGCATGAACTGGGCGAGGATTTTCTCGAAATTGCTGCCGGCCGGACCACGCAGGTAGACGCCGCTTGTCCGGCTTGCAGCGTAAAGGCCCAGAATGGTGCCCTCCGGCGGCGCCGGAAGCCAGACGTTTGAATGACGGCTCGGCGTGAGCCCTCGGGCCGCTGCCTCGGGATAGCGCTCGAGATAGGCGGTCCAGAAGGCAGCGCGTCGGCGAGCAAGGTCACTCTCTACTGCTTTCACCTTAGCATTCAGGTCACGATCCCAGCCGTTCGGCTTCTCCACGACCTCGAAGATCGGCGCGTAGGGGCTGTCATCGATCCGCACGACCCGGAGTCGCAGGGCGAAGAAGGAGAAACCGTCCGCGGTATGCTCGTTGAGCCATCGGATCGCGGAGAGATGTTCCTCGCGGAAGGAGGGCGCGATCCAGATCACCGTCCTCGCTTCGAGGCCGGAGAGATAGGTCATGATCTGGCCGAGATGCCTGTGGTCGGTCTGTTCGAGCTGGTTCTCGATCAGGACCATCGTGTCGTCCTGCGGATTGCGGGCGAGGATGTCGGCCGCGAAGTCTCCGACGGCCTTCTCCGTGCCGGCGACTTCCAGCTCGATCCTGACCGCGTCGGCGATATGCTCGATATTCGCGGCGAGCCAGGGCGTGAAGTGGTTGGCCTCATGCATCCATGCCTCGCGGAGTGCAACGTCGTGCAGGCGAGAGAAACTCACGTCGGTCATGCTGTGGCATCCCTGATCAGCTCGTCGATGATCCGGCCAAGCTCATCGGCCATGGTGAAGGAACCACACCATCAAATGGGATACGACTCAACCTAAAGATGATTCAGCGAAACCGCCCGTGATCAGGAGCAACATCTCCGCCACGGTAACCTTCCTTGTCGGGAACCGCATGGCGCCCCAGGCTCAGGATTCTGCCCTCCCGGAGCCTGCCGCGCCCCGGAGGACGCGAACCCGCGATACGCTGCGGACGCTGATGGACCTGCACCTGCCAACCGTCAGGGATCTGTTGGATTTTTCGTGGTGCCGGTGAAGGGACTCGAACCCCCGACCCCATCATTACGAATGACGTGCTCTACCAGCTGAGCTACACCGGCACGGGGCGCTCCTTAGCAATGGCGGTCCGCCGCGTCCAGCGGCAAAAGACCGCGCTCAGCGGCTCAGGAACGCATCCACCGCTTCGGCAAAGGCTTCCGGCTGCTCGGCATGGAGCCAGTGCCCGGCGCCTTCGAGCGTCGCGATCTCGGCTTGCGGGAACAGGGCCCGGATCGCAGCTTCGTGTTCGTCCCGCACATAGTCCGAGCCGCCGCCGCGCAGGAAGAACGCCGGTCCCTCGAACCGCCCCGTGACCGGCGGGAAACCCATGATCCGCGGCATCTCCGCGCCCAGGACGTCGAGGTTGAGCTTCCAGGAAGGTTCATCCCCGCCGAGAGCGAGCGACTGGAGCAGGAAGGCGCGCACCCCCGGTTCCGGCACCGTGTCGGCGAGGCGGCGGTCGGCCTCGCTCCGCCGCGTCACGCCGCGGAGATCGAGGCCGCGCATCGCCTCGACATAGGCCATCTGCGTATGGTCGTAGGCGACCGGGGCGATATCGGCCACCACCAGCCGCCGCACCGCCTCCGGCCGGGCGAGCGCGAGCACCATCGCCGCCTTCCCGCCCATCGAATGGCCGAGGATGTCAGCCTTGCCGCCGAGATCCGCGACGCCCTCGCCGAGATCCGCCGCCAGTTCCTCGTAACCATGCGCCGGATCCCAGGAGCTGTCGCCGTGGTTGCGCAGATCGACCGCCACTACCGGCCGCCCCGCCGCGAGCCGCCGCGCGACCGCCGTCCAGTTCCGCGCCGAGCCGAAGAGCCCGTGCACGATCACGAGCGGCGTCGCCGCGGGCCCCTCGTACTCCACCCGGTTGAGCTTCATCAGACCACCAGATTCATGATCACCTGATCGTCGGTGATGTCCTGGTAGGTAAGCCCCATCGCGTCCATCCGCGCGCAGAGTCCGGGGAAGTCCGGCTCCTTCAGCGCCTCGATGCCGATCAGCACCGAGCCGAAGTTCCGCGCCGACTTCTTGAGATACTCGAACCGGGTGATGTCGTCGCCCTCCCCGAGCAGGCCGAGGAAATCCCTGAGCGACCCCGGCCGCTGCGGCAGGCGCAGGATGAAGTACTTCTTCTTTCCCTCCCAGCGCAGCGCCCGCTCCTTCACCTCCGGCAGTCGCTCGAAATCGAAATTCCCGCCCGAGATCACCGCGACCACCGTCTTGCCGGCGACATCGAGGTCACGCAGCGCGTCGATCGCCAGCGCCCCCGCCGGCTCCAGCACCATCCCCTCGATATTCAGTATCTCGACCATCGTCGCGCAGATCCGGTCCTCGGGCGCGATCACCACGTCCTCGGGCCGGCGATTCCCGAGCACCGCGAAGTTGAGGTCGCCCGTCCGCCCCACCGCGGCGCCATCGACGAAATTGTCCATTTTCGGCAGCGTCACCGGCGCGCCGGTCTCGAGCGCCTGGCGCAGCGACGGCGCGCCGGCCGGCTCGACGAGGGACACCACCGTTTGCGGCGCCTTCGCCTCGAAGACCTGTACCATCCCCGACGAGAGGCCGCCGCCGCCCACCGGCACCACGACGAGGTCGGGCACCACGCCTTCGGGAAGCTGGTCGAGGATCTCGACCGCGCAGGTCGCCTGCCCCTCGATCACGTCGGCATTGTCGAAGGGCGAGAGGAACCGCGCGCCCGCCTCGCGGCAGAAATCCATGGCCGTGGCGATCGTGTTGTCGAGATAGTCGCCGGTCATCCGGATCTCGACGTTGCTGCCGCCGAACTGGAGGGTCTTGTTGATCTTCTGCTGGGGCGTCGTCACCGGCATGAAGATCACGCCCTGCACGTCGAAATGCCGGCAGGCATAGGCCACGCCCTGGGCGTGATTGCCGGCCGAGGCACAGACGAAGCGCCGCTCGCCTGCCGCCACTGCCTTGCGCGTCGCGTTGAGAGCGCCGCGCAGCTTGAAGGACCGCACCGGCGTCAGGTCCTCGCGCTTGAGCCAGATGTCTGCCCCGTAGCGGTTCGACAGGTAGACGTTGCGCTGGAGCGGCGTCGGCTCCAGCAGATCACGCAGCGCCACTGCCGCCGCGGTCACTCCATCAAGAAACGTGCTTGCCATTTCGCCTCGCCCCTTGCGCGGGCGCCGCAGGCCGCCGCGCGCTGGTTGTCCCCCCGGATCCGTCCCGCCGAAACCTCGGCCACGGCGTCACGTCCGGAACCCTCGTCCTTCCGGTTCTACGGCCTGCCGGTGCCGGATGCAAAGAAGGAACCGGCCCAACCGGCCGATTCCCGCAAGATCCCGCCCGCGACCGGCCGGCTCCAGGGGAAGGCGGAACTCCCGGCCGGCGGCGCCGTTCGTTTCGGGCAGAGTGATCAGAGAAGGACCATGACGGAACACCAGCATCGGGAGATCGCCTCCCTCATCCGCCACCGCCTCGCCGAATCCGAAGCTGCAGAACGCGCGCCCCGGATCGCGGACGCCGATATCGGCCTCTCCGAAGGCTGCGCCAGCGGCAACCCCGGCCAGGCCGAGGCCGAATGCCACCGTGAGGCCGTCCGCGCCGCCTCGACCCGGCGCGCGGCCCGCGCCGCCCGCCTCCGCTCCGCTCTCCATCGGGTGGACGAGCCTGGTTTCGGCCATTGCGCCGTCTGCGGCGACCCGATCCCCGTCGGCCGGCTGCGCGCCGATCCCGGGGCGCGGCGCTGCCCGGCCTGCCTCGCGCCCGAGAGCTGAGACGCCTTCCGACCATCCCGGAAGGGGGAATGGCCCCGCCCGTGTCAGCGCACGAGCGGGACCCTTCAGGCGGGAACCACGGGCGAGGCCGAAACCCGCCTCTCCCGTGGCTGCCCACGGCTCTGCCTCAGCCGCGTTTCTTCGCCGGCCGCCTGGCCTTCGGCTTCTTCTTCGGCGTCGCCGCCTTTGCCAGCGCCGCCTGCTGCCGCCGCATCTCGGCCGTCCAGAAGCCGCGCGTTGCGCCGGCGGCGCTGTTCGCGGCACTGAGCCAGAGGCTCATCCAGGGATTCTTCATCGCTTAGACACTCCGGTAGACACTCCGATAGAGACGCATATCCAACCGCGCCGCACGGGGGTGGGTTCCGCCGCTTGCGCCTTCCGGGAACCGTGGCCGCCCGGAGAAATTCGCCGGGCAGGTGTTTTCGCGCGAAAGCCGCCGCCATGCGCCTGACCGGCCCGACCGCCGGGCCCCATGCCGGCCGCCTCTCAGCCCGCGCCCGCATCGCGATCAGAGCCCCGCCGGCCTCGTCGCCCGCGACCATCGGGACGGCCGGGTCCGGCAGCGCCGCCGCGTGACCGGCTTGCCGCGCGCCGCAAATCCGCCTAAGCCCGCTCCCGGTCTCTCGCCAAGTGGAGCGCGCCCATGTCCGCCATCAAGAAGGTCGTCCTCGCCTATTCCGGCGGTCTCGACACGTCGATCATCCTGAAGTGGCTCCAGACCGAATACCGCGCCGAGGTCGTCACCTTCACCGCCGATCTCGGCCAGGGCGAGGAACTCGAACCCGCGCGCGCCAAGGCCGAGCTCCTCGGCGTCCGGCCCGAGAACATCTTCATCGAGGATCTGCGCGAGGAATTCGTCCGCGACTATGTCT
>CAYMOD010000179.1:0-1129 GCA_964391945.1 uncultured Rhodobacterales bacterium
TTCATCGACTACGCCCGGGAGCGCGGCGGAGTCTGGTTCGCGACCCGCCTTCAGATCGCCGAACACTGGGCCCGCGAACATCCGCCACGGCAGGCGCCGCGCCCCTCGGAGATGGACCGCGCCGGTTTCATCGAATCCTTCGGCGGCGTCTTCGAACACTCGCCCTGGATCGCGGAAGGCGCCCATGCGCTCGAACTCGGGCCAGCCCATGACACCGCCATCGGCGTGCATTCGGCGCTCGTGCGGGTCTTCCGCACTGCTCCGCAGCAGCGGCGGCTCGCGGTGCTGAAGGCGCATCCGGATCTCGCAGGCAAACTCGCGCAGGCAAAGCGCCTGACTGCCGAGAGCACGTCCGAACAGGCCGCGGCCGGGCTCGATGCGCTCACCGACGAGGAGCGGGCGCGGTTCGAGAAGCTCAACGCTGCCTACGTCGAGAAACACGGGTTTCCCTTCATCATCGCGGTCCGCGATCACGACAAGGCCGGCATCCTCGCCACCTTCGAGCGACGGATCGCGAATGACCGCGAGACGGAATTCCCCGAGGCCTGCCGTCAGGTCGAGCGCATCGCGGAGCTTCGCCTCCGCGACCTCCTGCCGTCATGAGCCGCACGATCCGGACCGAGCCGCTGACCGCCGCCGCCTTTGCGCCTTTCGGGGAGGTGCTGGAGGCGGCGGGCCCGCCCGACAAGCTCATCAACGCCGGCCTCTGCGGGCGGTACCACGACCGCGCGCGGCTCGATTTCGGCGATGGCCGCGCCGGGATCAGCATCTTCGACGCCAAACCCCGCAGCCTCCCGCATGAACTCGACCTCGTCGAGCGCCATCCCGAGGGAAGCCAGGCGTTCATCCCGATGACCCACACGCCCTTCCTCGTCATCGTCGCCGAGGACGAGGGCGGAAGGCCCGGCCCCCCGCGCGCCTTCCTGACCGCGCCGGGGCAGGGGGTGAACTACCGCCGGAACGTCTGGCACAGTGTGCTCACGCCGCTCGCGGCTCCCGGCCTCTTCGCGGTGGTGGACCGGATCGGCGAGGGACCGAATCTCGAGGAGCACCGGTTCGACACGCCCTGGCGGGTGGTGGAGGGCTGACACGTCCCGGCTTCATCCGGTCTCCCTCCGGAAACGCTGAA
>CAYMOD010000179.1:1229-3306 GCA_964391945.1 uncultured Rhodobacterales bacterium
CCCGGTCACGATGTCATGCATCAGGTTGAGCGCGCGCATGTTCGCCTCCTCGTCATGCCATCGGGCCGCGGCCTCGCCGCTGCCGGCAGCGCGAACCCGGGTGCCGGCCGGGTAGTCGAGGAAGGACTGGACCGCTTCGGTATCCGGGACCGGGAAGTCGTGCTCGTGGAACCGTTCCGGGGCCACCATGCGCTTCCACGGATCCGGCTTCTGCCAAGTAAGACCTGTATCCGTGGCTTCGTCCGGCGCGCCGTATTTCTCGATGACGAGGGATGCGGCCTCGCGAGACTCCTCGGGCCAGTTCCCGATCGCCTCTGATCCTGTCGCGTCAATCATCAGGTCTTTCTCCCTGGAGGCCCGGCTCCTGATACGCCTGCACCCGGAACGTGGATCGGCGCCTGCTGTTTCGGCAATCCGGGCCGGAGCGGAGTTCCGGAAGGGACCGCGCGGCGGAGTGCGGCCCGGTTCGCGGCGCGAATCGACGTGCCATCGCCCGTGCGGTACGAAGGAGTTGGTTTCTCCCGCGCGGGCGGTATCCTCCGTTCGCGCGTCTCACGAGTAACGGAGAGCGGCCCCGGTGCAGGATCCGGCCATGTTCGACGTCTTCGTCATCGGCGGCGGGATCAACGGCTGCGGCATTGCCCGTGACGCGGCCGGGCGGGGCTTCCGCACCGGTCTCGCCGAGATGGCGGACCTCGCGAGCGGCACCTCGTCGGCATCGACCAAGCTCATCCACGGCGGCCTGCGCTACCTCGAACATCGTGAGTTCCGCCTCGTGCGCGAGGCGCTCGAGGAGCGGGAGCGCCTCTGGCGGAGCGCGCCGCACATCATCCGGCCGATGCGCTTCGTGCTGCCCTATCAGCGCCGATTGCGGCCGGCCTGGATCCTGCGGCTCGGCCTCTTCCTTTACGATCATATCGGCGGACGGCGGCTCCTGCCGAAAACCCGCGTCCTCGATCTGCGGCGCGATCCCGCGGGCGCGCCGCTCAAGTCGGGTTTCACCTGCGCCTACGAATATTCCGACTGCCGGGTGGACGACGCCCGTCTTGTGGTCCTGAATGCCCGCGATGCCGCAAGCCGCGGCGCGCAGATCCGGACGCGGACGAAGGTCACGGACGCCGGGCGCAAGGGCGGGGTCTGGCGGATCGGCCTCGAAGACATGCAGACCGGCGCGCGCGCGCAGGTGCGCGCACGGCTCCTCGTCAATGCGGCCGGTCCCTGGATCGACCGGGTGATCGGCGAGACGCTCGGCCGCGGCCCCGTGCACAACGTCAGGCTCGTGCAGGGCAGCCACATCGTCGTCCCGCGCAAATACGACGACCCGCGCGCCTATTTCTTCCAGGCAGGCGACGGGAGGCTCGTCTTCGCCATCCCCTTCGAGGACGATTTCACCCTGATCGGCACGACCGATCACGACTACGACGGCGACCCGGCGAGGGCGCAGGCGACGGCGGCGGAGATCGCCTATCTCTGCGCCGCCGCGAGTGTCTATTTCCGTGTGTCCGTGCGGCCCGAGGACGTGGTCTGGTCCTATGCCGGGGTGCGGCCGCTCTTCGACGACGGCGCAGGCCGGGCGCAGGAGGTGACGCGGGATTACGTGCTCACGGTCGAGGGCACAGCCGGGGTACCGGCGCTCGTCAACGTCTTCGGCGGCAAGCTCACCACCCACCGTCGCCTCGCCGAGGCGGTGCTGGAACGGATCGAGATGCGGCTTGGCCGGCGCGGTGCGCGCTGGACCGCCACCGCCACGCTGCCCGGCGGCGATTTCCCGGTCCGGGGATTCGAGGCGCTCGCGACGGAATTCGCGGCGGCACGGCCCTGGCTCGACCCGCGCCTCGCGCGGCGGCTGGTGCTTCTCTACGGACGCGAGGCTCCGGCCGCGACCGGTGGTGCGGTCTCGCGCGCGGCACTCGGGCGGCATTTCGGGGCGGGGCTCCACGAGGCGGAGGTGCGCTTCCTGATGGAGCACGAATGGGCGCTCACCGCCGACGACCTGCTCTGGCGACGCACCAAGCTCGGCCTCCGCTTCTCTCCGGGCGAGGCTCAGGCGCTCGAGACGTTCATGCTGGCCGAAGCC
>CAYMOD010000179.1:3406-5256 GCA_964391945.1 uncultured Rhodobacterales bacterium
GCAGCCCCGTTGGCGGCCGGCCGGCGCTGTGCCATGGTCCGCAGGACCTGTCGGCCGCAAGGAAGCGATGGGCGCGGGCGGAAAGGGACGGAGCCGGCATCGTGAACCTTGAGGGAATGCCAATCCTCCTGATCGCGGCCTATGCCGCCGCGGTCGTCGTCTACATCATCTCCGAGAACCGCCGGCCGCAGGCGGCCTTCGCCTGGATGTTCCTGTTCTTCGCGGTCCCGGCGCTCGGCATCCTGATCTACTGGATCTTCGGACGCGCCCACCCGGACTTCGGCAAGACCCGCAGCCTCCGCCGCCAGAGCCTTCCCGATCACATCGCCCGCTCGGCTCAGGATGCGCGCCGCCGCATCGACGCGAGCTTCGGGGAGTTCGTGGAGGCGTATCCCGCCCATGAGTATCTCGCCCGGCTGGTGTGGGCGAGCGCCGACGCGCCGGTAATAGGCGACAACCGGGCCGAACTCCTCCAGAACGCGCCGCACGCCTATCCCAGCCTCGTCGCCGACCTGCGCGCCGCGCGCCGCTCGATCCGCCTCCAGTTCTATACCTGGGGGGGCGACGGATTCGGGAAGGAACTCCAGGCGCTCCTCGCTGCCAAGGCCGCCGAAGGGGTCTCCGTGCACATCCTCTACGATCCGATCGGCAGCCAGCGCCGGATGAGTTTGCGCTATCGCCGCGCGATGGCAGCGGCGGGGATACGGCTGGAGCCCGTCTCGCCGCTCTGGCGGGTCCACACGATCAGCTACCGCAACCACCGCAAGCTCGCGGTGATCGACGGCGAGATCGGCCATACCGGCGGGCTCAACATCGGCGACGAGCACATCGATCCCGGCCCGAAGGTGGGCGTCTGGCGCGACACCAACCTGCGGTTCACCGGGCCGGCGGTCAGGATGCTGCAGGCGGTCTTCTTCGTCGACTGGACCAATGCGACCGGCGAGATCCTCGCGGACGAGGCGGACTTCCCGCCGCTCGATCAGGCGCCGGTGGGCGGGGTGCCGATTCAACTCTGCCTTTCGGGTCCGGATTCGCGCTGGCGGGCCGTCCGGCAGCAGTATTTCGCGATGATTACCGGCGCGCGGTACCGGATCCGGGCGCAGACGCCGTTCTTCATCCTCGACGACACCATCACCGAGGCGCTGAAGACCGCGGCGCTTTCGGGCATCGACGTCAAGATCATGGTGAGCGTGAGGGGCCCGGGCCAGCTCGTGCCGTCCTGGGCGGCCAACACCTACATGCAGGAGGTCGCGGCCGCGGGGGTGAAGGTCTTCCTCTACGAGGCAGGCTACCTCCACGCCAAGACCATCACCGTCGATGGCGAGGTCGCCTCCGTCGGCTCGGCGAACTGGGACATCCGCTCGTTCTCGATCAACTACGAACTCAACGCGATCGTCTACGACGCGGATCTCGCCCGGCAGCTCGACGCGGATTTCGAGCGCGACCTCGCCCACTGCTCACCCTTCAGCCTGGCCGAATACAGGCGCCGCCCGAGCCTCCTGCGCTTCCGCGATTCCGCCGCGCGGCTCGCCTCGCCGCTTCTCTAGAGCGATTCGAGACAGGGGCCGGCAGATCCTCCTGCCGCACCTTATCCCATCGTCTTCAAGACAGATCATCCATGGGGAACAGTAATGACCATTACAATTACCGCCTTTGAACGGTCGCCCGATGGCGGCAGGGGTCTGGCGCGCGACATGCGCATTCGCTGGGCGCTCGAAGAAGTGGGCCAGCCTTACGAGGTTCGTCTTCTTTCGTTTGATGCGATGAAGGAGCCCGCGCATCTCGCACTTCATCCTTTCGGGCAGATTCCGACCTATGAAGAAGGCGGGCTCGCCCTGTTCGAGTCAGGG
>CAYMOD010000180.1:0-5229 GCA_964391945.1 uncultured Rhodobacterales bacterium
TCAGGCCGGCAGCTTGCCGCTCTTCTTCGCGACATGCGTGGAGATCAGGTCCATGAGCGGCGGCGAGAGGGTGTCATGCGGCTCGAGCCCGATCTCGCGCAGCCGGCCGCGGATGTCGTCCATCTTGCTCGGGTCGAACCCCTGCTCGATGATCGACGAAACGAAGGCGGCGAATTCGGGCGGCGACCAGCCGGTCTCGTCGGAAAGCTCGGTATGGACGAAGTCGAGCCCGTGGAAGGGATGCCCCTGGTCCTCGATCCGGCCGTACATGTGCACACCACAATCGCGGCAGGCGGTGCGATGGATGGTTGCCGAAGGGTCGACGATCTGCAGCTTGTCGCCGTTCTGCAGCACCTCGACCTTGTCACGGCCGACCACGGCGACCTGGCTGAAGAGCGCGCCTGCCGGCTTCCAGCATTTCGAGCAGCCGCAGACGTGGTTATGCGCCGTCTGGCTGCTGAGCTTCACCTTGACCGGGTTGGTCTTGCACTTGCAGGTGAGCACACCACCCTGGAAGCCCGGCTTGGCCGGCGGATAGCCGTTGTCCACCGCAGGATGGATCTTGACGTGAGCATAGCGTGGCGCCGCAGGTTTGGTCTGTTGCTGCGATCTTCCCCCGCCGAAAAGATTACTGAGAATTCCCATGGCCTCCCCCCCGATTCTTGAATGATGACGCATGATGGTGCGCTGCTGATACGGCTTTTTCAATTATCCTAACGTATCCCTTCATGTCGGCGCATGAGGGGAACGGGCCGGGGCAATCCCGCAGGAGGATGGCTCCCTGAACAAGTCACCGTTCCAGCAAGCCACCGGTTCGGCAGTACCGCACCGGGCAGTCAGAACGCCTTGAATGTCAGCGTGGTCAGGCTCCGCTCGATATTCGGGATGTCGAGTATCCGCTCGTTGATCCAGTGCCCGATGTCTTCACCCTCGGGGATGTAGACCTTCATCAGGAGATCCCACTCGCCCGAAGTCGAATAGAGCTCCGACGCGAACTCCCGGTCGTAGACGGCATCGGCCACCTCGTAGGTGGTTCCCGGCCGGCACCTGAGCTGCACGAACACGCACTTCATCCGATTTCTCCCGCACCCTCCCTGGCGCACTTGTCCGCACGATGGCCCCACGCGCCGCGGGCCGCAACCCCGGATGCCGTCCGGTCCGAACCGGCGCCCTGCCCCGCCATGGCCCTGAACAGAATCATGGAACCCTCCAGCGGGCCTGCCGTTATCTCCGCCCAGAAGGGAGAAGCCATGGACCTCGTCCGCATCATCTTCGCAATCATCCTGCCGCCGCTCGGCGTGTTCCTCCAGGTCGGGATCGGCAAGCATTTCTGGATCAACATCTTACTGACCCTCCTCGGTTATATTCCGGGTATCGTTCATGCGGTCTGGATCATCGCGCGGCGCTGAACCCGGGGCCGGGCAGGCCGCCGAGCGCGACAGGGCTCTTGCGGAGCTTGAGGATCTCGCGGTCCTGCTCGACAGCCGCTGGCGCATCCCGTTCACGCGCATCCGCTTCGGGATCGACCCCATGCTCGGCCTCATCCCCGGTCTGGGGGATGCGGCCGCCGCGGCGCCGGCGCTCTACCTTGTCTGGCGTGCCCGCAAGCTCGGCGTGCCGTTCTCGCTTCAGGCGCGGATGCTCGGGAATGTCGGAATTGATTTCCTCGTCGGCTCGGTGCCGATCCTCGGGAGCATCTTCGATGTCTTCTACAAGGCGAGCCGACGTAATCATGCGCTCCTGCGTGAGCACATCGCGGGCTGGTGAGGCTCAGGCCTTGGCACCCTTTCGCCCGCTGCCAAGCATCGGGGTTGCGGAGGCATCGAGCGGCCAGCGCGGCCGCGGCATGAGGTCGAGCGGATCGGGAACCGCGCCAGGGATCCCCATCCGCTCCGCCGCCGCCCAGGCGATGATCGCGCCGTTGTCGGTGCAGAACCGCAGCGGCGGCGCCACGAACCGCACACCCGCCTCCGCCGCCACCTTCTCGAGCGACCCGCGCACCGCGCGGTTGGCCGCGACACCGCCTGCGACCGCAAGCGCGGGATAACCGCTCGCCACGAGCGCCCGGCGCGTCTTTTCGGCAAGGACCTCCGCCACCGCCGCCTGGAACCCCGCCGCGATATCGGCCACGTCGCTTCGCCTCAGCCCTCCCTGCGCCGCAACCAGCCTGTCGCGGGCGCGCCGCACCGCCGTCTTCAGGCCCGAGAACGAAAGATCGCAATCTTCCCGGTCGAGGAGCGGTCGTGGAAAGGCGAAACGCTCCGGATCTCCGGCTTCCGCCTCGCGCTCCACGGCCGGGCCGCCCGGCTGGGCAAGGCCGAGGAGCTTTGCCACCTTGTCGAACGCCTCGCCCACCGCATCATCGATCGTGCCCCCGATCCGGTGGAAACTCGCCGGGTCCTCGACGCCGAGGATCTGGCAATGCCCGCCCGAGACAAGCAGCATCAGGTAGGGAAAGCCCAGGTCTTCGCTCAATCGTGGGGAGAGCGCATGCCCGGCGAGGTGGTTGACGCCCCAGAGTGGCAGGCCGCGCACGGCGGCGAGCCCCTTCGCGAACATCACCCCCGCCATCACGCCGCCGATCAGCCCCGGCCCGGCAGTGACCGCCACCGCGTGGAGATCGCCCAAGCCCAACCCCGCCTCGGCAAGCGCCGCTTCGGTCGCAAGGTCGAGCCGCTCGGCATGGGCACGCGCGGCGATCTCCGGCACCACGCCGCCGAAGGCCGCGTGCAGCCGCCCCTGGCCGAACACCACATTGGCGAGGACCTCGCCCACCGGCTCGCCGGGTCGGGCCCGGATGAGCGCCGCGCCAGTGTCGTCGCAGCTCGATTCGAGGCCGAGGATCACCTGCGCCTTCATGCTTCCCTCCCGAGCGGCTTCCCGTAGAGGCGATAGCGCTTGTAGACCCGCGCGCCCATGTGCTCGGCGATGTGGCGCATCGGGCGGTTGTCCTCGAGCACCCAGGAAAGCTCCGCCTCGCGGAAACCCCGTGCGTATGCAGCTTCACGGATGCGGTCGAACATCGCCATCATCAGCGCCCCTCCGGTCAGGGTGCCCTGATACCGCCGACGCACCCCCATCAGCGGCACCCGGAGCGTGCGCATCCGTCCCACCTTCAGCCGCCAGAGGAGCTTCGCCCAGCCGAAGGGGAGAAGCCGCCCGCCGAGGTCGCGGATCGCCTCGTTGAGATTCGGCAGCGCCACCATCATCGCTGCCGGCTCGCCGTCCACTTCGGCAATGGCGACGAGATCCTCGATGAGGATCGGCTTCATGCTGCGGGCAAGGTGATCGAGGCGCGCGTCGGTCAGCGGCACGAATCCCCAGTTTCCCTCCCAGGCGTCGTTGAAGATGCCCATGATCGTGTCGATCTCGGCCCGGTAGCGTCTCCATTCGATCGGCCGCACCCGCGCCCGCCCGTCGAGCCGGGCGAGGAGCTTCCGCCCCTGCGGCGGCAACTCTCTCTCCACGGGCGTGTGGTAGGCGAGGAGATCGCGCTCCTTCACATAACCCGCCGCTTCCAGAAGCCGCGCGTAATGCGGCGGCGCGTGATTCATCATCAGCATCGGCGGCGTTTCCCGCCCTTCGACGAGAAGGCCGCAGCGATCGTTGACCGAGACTTCGAACGGCCCGCGCACCCGCGCCATTCCGCGCGCGCTTAGCCATGCCTCCGCTTCCGCGAGCAGCGCGCCCGCGGTTTCCGCGTCGTCCTCGACCTCCCAATGGCCGAAGAAACCGGTGGCGTCGCCGGAATGGGCGAGCGCGACGCGATCGATATGGGCGCTGATCCGCCCGACCGGACGGCCGCCCCTCCGCGCGAGCCAGAAGGCGATCTCCGCCTCGCGGAAATGCGGGTTGGTGTGCGGATCGAGGTGGCGGCGCTCCTCATGGAGAAGCGGCGGCACGAACGCCGGATCCTCACGCTGCAGGAGCAGGGGTAGTCGATGGAACACGGTCATCTCCCGCGGCCCGACCGGCTCGACGGTGAGCCCGCTCATGCTGGTGCATGTCCGGCAGGCAGCCGGGGCGGGCACCCAGCCGCATCGTGCCCGCTGCTCCGCGCCCCCTGCCCCGCCATGAAGTCTGATCCGTGATCGTGCTCCGTCACTCCGGCCTCCTTGTCTGCGCCTTCCCTTTACGGCTGCACTGCGCACACGCAAGGCCGCCCGCCGGATCCGGTTGCAAGCCGTCACGCCCTCTGGTCTGCTCCGGGCGATAGGTCGAGCGATGGAAAACAGGATGATCAGGGCCTTTGTCGGCATCCCTCTGCCGGAGAATGTGATGGCGGCGCTCCAGGCGCAGCAGGCGGGCCTGCCGGCGGGCCGCGCCGTGCCGCCGGAGAATTTCCACCTCACCCTCGCCTTTCTCGGCGAACACCCGACCCCGGTGCTCGAGGACGTGCATTTCGGCCTCGATGCCATCAGCGCGCCCGCCTTCGAACTGACGCTCGAGGGGATCGACTTCTTCGGTGGCGAGCGTCCGCGCATCATTCATGCAACGGTACGGCCCGAACCTGCGCTCACGCATCTGCGCGCACGGGTGCTCGAAGCCGCCCGCAGCGCCGGCATCCCGCTCCCGCGCGAGCGGTTTAATCCGCATGTGACCCTCGCGCGGCTGCCGGCGGACCTCGCTCCGGAGGATGCGGTTCGTCTCCGCGCCCATGTCGGCGCGCGCGCGGGCTTCCTTTGCGGACCGTTCCCGGTCACGGGCTTCACCCTCTACCGCTCGCGGCTCGGCCGCTCCGGCGCGAGCTACGAGGAAATGGCAGAATACCGGCTCGAAGGCGCGCCGGTCTGAGCGCGGATCACGCCGCGCCGGAGTCATGCTCGACGATGCCTTCATACCGCTTCGGCCTTCATATCAGCCCGTGTTCTTGTCCGCCCATGTTCTTGGCCCGGATCCTGCGGCGGGTCTCCGCATCCGCGCCCGGCTGCGGGACGAAGGCCTTGACCATCGTGATCCTTCCGCGGCGTGTAGCGACCACCGACCTTCACCGTGTCGACGCGCGATCAGACTCCAGCAGGTGTTGAGACAGGCCGGCTCTGACAACGCCTTGCTCGCAGATTCCGAAGATGGCATTCGCCGCGACCCGGGCCTGCCCGGAGGCTCGTCCCCCATGCCTGCCAATGTGCTGGCAGCAGCCATGCCACCGACCGCGTCTCGCCGCGTAATACCCGGGCATCACGCCACTCCTTCTCTCTGGTGCCAGGGAAACACGCAAGAACCAGGCCA
>CAYMOD010000181.1:0-5228 GCA_964391945.1 uncultured Rhodobacterales bacterium
CCCCGGATCGTCGGCTCGACGACGGCGGCGATGCGCTGGTCGATGGGCGCCTTGGCGACCATGTTGACCGCGGGCGCGTTCACGGGTGGATCATTCACGGGATCGTCGGGATTGGCCAAGGGGCCGTCTCCGGGGCTTGCGAATCAAAAACGGGCCTCGCGGCCCGCCTGCGCTACCCGGTGGGGGTCCCGCTGGTGCCAGCGAGGCCGCCGCGATGTGAAGGCGCATATACGCCCGGCGCTCCGGTTTGACAACCCCGGGCAGCGCTCGGATGAGTCGACCCGTTCAGGAGAACCGAGCGCAGACCGGCGTCCGACCGGACATCTCCGTGCACTCAGCGCATGTCTCAAAACAGCACATGTGGAAGAAGTGATTGCGTCTCATGAGACCTGTGCGCGGGAGGGCGTTTTTCTGTTCTTCGACGGGACATGAGGGAGTTGGGGGACGCTGATCGAGGCGCAAATTCGCGCTCGGGTCCGGCGGCGGGTCCGGCGTCGGCGGGTTGGTCCTCCTGGCGCCGCCCCTTTACTTCATGCAGCCTGCAGGAGGGTGACTCCGCGCCTGAGGTTGTAAGCAATGGCGGTGAGGTGGACCTGCAGCGCGGCTTTTGCCAGGCCGCGCCATCGCATCCGGCGCAGGCCATAGCTGCGCTTCCAGGTCCCGAAGATCTTCTCGATGCGTGATCGGACGCGCTGGATCGCCTTGACTTGTGCGGCGAAGGCTCTGGCCGCGGTCTCGTCGCCTTCGCGGCCCCAGTACGAGGTCGGCGCGACGCGCGCGACGCCGCCGCGCCGGCGCACCGCCTCCGCGAAGCGGGCGCCGCGATAGGCGCTGTCGGCGTAGACCTGGCCGGGATCGTCGGGAACGACGGCTTCGCCGGCGCGCCCGTCATGGACGTTGCCGGGCGTGACGTGGACGCGCTCGACCAGGCCGGTGTCTGCATCGGCCGCCACATGCGCCTTGTAGCTATGGACCGCCTTGCGCGAGCGATGGCCGGACCAGCCGGCCTCCCCATCCTCCTTGCTCGCCGAAGCGATCACCGTCGCATCCACGAGCGTCCCCGTCTTCACCGTCATGGCGCGGGCGCGAAGCTGCCGGTTGATCTCGTCGAAGAGAACCCGATCGAGATCGCGCGCGACCAGCACTCGCCGGAACCGCACGAAGGCGGTGCGCTCGGGCGTCGGCTCGGAGCGGGAAAAGCCGCAGAAGCGCCGGAACGAGGCCCGGTCGTCGAGCGCCGTCGCCAGCTTCACGTCCGACAGGTCATGCCAGACCGCGATCAGCAGCGCCTTGAAGAGCGGCAGGAGCGGCCACGCCGCCTCTCCGCGCTGCGCGACGGGGATGGCCTCCAGCGCCGCTTCCACCGGCGCCCAGTCAATCAGACCGCTCAGCTCATCCAATGCCGTCGCGCGATCCCCGTCGCCGAACCCGAACGTCTCCTGACCGATCCGACGACGAGGCATCTGACCCTCCCGACAACCTGATCAGAGAAGAGAATCAGAGCCGTAGCCCTTCGTCCACAGCTATCCGCGCACAGGTCTCAATCATACCAACGGCCCTATAGGCTGACCTCTGCCCATGAGCGAGATGTAATGGAGGTGACGGTGTCGGGGTCGCTGGCGAAAAAATTCCAGGCGATGCAGCAGGCATCTACGATGGCGTCGTAGCCGTCGAAGACGGTGATCGCGAGCTTGTTGCCGCGGAGGTATCCCCAGACGTTCTCGACGGGGTTGAGCTCGGGCGCGTAGGGCGGCAGCGTCAGGAGCGAGATGTTCTCCGGCACGACGAGGCCCTTGCCGCCGTGCCAGCCCGCGCCGTCGAGCACGAGCACGGCATGGGCGCCGGGGGCGACGGCGGCCGCGATCTCGGCGAGGTGAGCGTTCATCGCCGCGGTGTCGGCGAAGGGCAGCACCAGGCCGGCGGCGATCCCGCGCCCGGGGCAGACCGCGCCGAAGATGTAGGCCCATTCGTAGCGGGTGTCGCGCGGCGCCCGCGGCCGGGTGCCGCGCTTGGCCCAGACGCGGGTGAGCGTGCCCTGCTGGCCGACCCTGGCCTCATCCTGGAACCAGATCTCCAGTGGCTTGCCCCGGACCTGCTCGGGGGTGACCGCCGCTACCGCCGCGCCGAACCCTTTTTAAAAGCGTCCTGGGCCTGCGGGTCGGCCTTCGGGTGCCGCGGGCGGACCGAGAGCCGCCGATAACCGAGCACCTCGAGGTACTTGCCGACGGTGCGCTCATGCACCATCACCCCGAAGGTCGCCGCGATCCGGTCCTGCAGGTCTCGACGCCGCCAGCGCACCACCCCGTCCCGCGCCGGCTCGGGGCCCGCCTCGACCCAGGTGGCGAGCTCCGCCATCTGGTCCGGCGAGAGCTGCCGCGGCCGCGCCGGCCGGCTGCGGTTCACCAGCCCCGCGAGTCCTTCGCCATTGTAGCGGTGCACCCAGTCCCTGAGCGTCTGCCGGTCCATCCCACAACTCCGTGCCGCGGTGGTCCGGTCCGTGCCCTCCAGCACCAGTGCGAGCGCCAGCATCCGCCGCGCCGCCCGCGCATCCTTCGTCCTGCCCGCCGTCGCCCGCAACTCTGCCGCCGTCAGATCCCTTCGCGTGATCGCAATCGCCGTCATCCCCGCCTCCCGCTGCCTCGAACAGCATTGATGGAGTGGATGCCCCCGCCCGGCGGCAGCGCGATGTGCCAAGCTGGTGATGTCCAATGGCCAGAGAGGGGAGGCATCCATGAAAGGAGTTACCATCGTCGGGGTCGACCTGGCAAAGAGGGTGTTCCAGCTGCACGGCGCGGCGGCGGATGGCACGGTGGTCTTCCGCAAGAAGCTGTCCCGGGCGCAGCTCCTGCCGTTTCTGGCGGCGCAGCCGGCCTGCACCGTGGCCATGGAGGCGTGCGCGACCGCGCACCATTGGGGCCGCGAGATCGGTCGGCTCGGCCATGCGGTCCGGCTGATCCCGCCGGTCTACGTGAAGCCGTTCGTGAAGCGGCAGAAGAACGATGCGGCGGATGCCGAAGCGATCGCCGAGGCGGCGTGCCGGCCGACGATGCGCTTCGTGGCGGTAAAGACAAAGGCGCAGCAGGCGCGGGTGATGACCTTTCGCGCCCGCGATCTCCTGGTGCGCCAGCGCACGCAGCTGGTCAACGCGCTGCGCGGTCATCTGGCGGAATACGGCGTCGTGGCCGCGCAGGGCATGCCCCACCTCAAGCGCCTGCAGGCGGCGGTGGAGGACTCGTCATCAGGGCTGCCGGTGGAGGTTTGCGAGATCGGCCGGATGTATCTCGACCAGATCGCCGTCTGTTCGGAGAAGATCGCGAAGCTGGAAAAAGCGCTTCGTCGCGAGGCGGCGCAGGCGGAGACGACGGCGCGGCTGCAGACCATGCCGGGCATCGGGCCGATCACGGCGGTGGCCGTGGAAGCCTTCGCGCCGCCGATGCAGAGCTTCCGGCGCGGACGCGACTTCGCGGCCTGGCTCGGCCTCGTCCCGCGGCAGAAGTCGACGGGCGGCAAGCAGATCCTGGGCAGGACCTCGAAAATGGGCCAGCGCGACATTCGCAGGCTGCTGATCACCGGGGCAATGGCGGTGATCCGCGCCGCGCTCAGGACGGGGAAGCTCGAGGAAGGCTCATGGCTCGCCCGGATGCTGGCGCGCAAGCCCCGGCTCGTGGCGGCGATCGCGCTCGCCAACAAGATGGCCAGGTCGATCTGGGCCATGCTGGTGAAGGAACAGGATTACCGGGATCCGACGGCGGCGGCGGCCTGACCGGCCGGGCCGCTTTCGGTGCGCCGGGAGATGTGAGGAGGTCCGAGAACGGTAAGGGCAGATGATCGACCAGATCGGGAGCGGGAAAACCAGTCTGACTCAGAGAGCCATGAGCTCGCGATATTGATCTGGACCTGCTCCGCGTATCTCCATACCGGCCCGCGGCCATGGTCAGCGCCGCACCTGAAGGCCTGACACATGAACGCACCCGATCACATGCTCTCAGCCGATCACGAACCGACTTGCATCCCAGGGGGCATCCACACATGAGTCACAAGGCCGCGTGGTGCTGTCGTGGAAGCGAGGCGTAGGCTCCGATAAGTGAGGAAATCCGGAGCGGTCGAGATGGACGACGGCGGGGCGGAACGCTTCGAGGCTTTCGTGGACGCGTTGGCGGATGTGATCGGGCACGCGGACCGGGTCAGGCCATTGAGAGACTACTGCACGGGCCTGCTGACGCCTGCAGAGCGCAAGAGCGTCGAGCCGCTCGCGGCGGTAACCGCCCCGTCGCGGGTGTCGGCGCAACACCAGTCGCTGCTTCACTTCGTGGCCCAGTCGCCCTGGTCCGACGCGAGGGTGCTCGCGAGGGTGCTGGAGCTGACGCTGCCCTCGATCACGTCCAGCGAGGCCATCGAGGCCTGGATCATCGACGACACGAGCTTTCCGAAGAAGGGCAGGCACTCGGTGGGCGTGACCCGGCAGTACTCCGGCCAGCTCGGCAAGCAGGACAACTGCCAGGTTGCGGTCTCCCTCTCCATCGCGAACGCCGGCGCCAGCCTGCCGATCGCCTATCGGCTCTACCTGCGAAGGGCTGGGCCGCCGATCCTGCCCGCCGGAAGAAGGCCGGCGTGCCGGAGGAGGTGACGTTCAAGACGAAGCCCGAGATCGCGCTCGACCAGATCCGGGCTGCGCTCGACGCCGGCGTGCCGCCCGGCGTGGTCCTGATGGACGCCGGCTACGGCGCCGACACCAGCCTTCGCTCGGCGATCACGAAACTCGGTCTCGCCTACGTCGCCGGCATCCAGCCGCACACCTCGCTGTGGACGCGCACGAACCCGCCGCCCACGGTCAGGCCATGGTCCGGGCGTGGCCGGCCGACGAGCCGCATGGTCCGCGACCCCGATCACCAGCCCCAGTCGGCTGAGGATATCGCGCTCTCGCTGCCGGCCGACAGCTGGGAGACGATCTCCTGGCGGGAGGGGAGCGCCGACGCCCTGAGCTCGCGCTTCGCGCGCGTTCGGGTGCGGGCCGCGCACCGCGACTACAATCGAAGCGCGCCGCGGGACGAGGAATGGCTCGTCCTCGAGTGGCCGCCGGAGGAGGCGAAACCGTCCAAGTTCTGGCTGGCGAGCGTTCCGGAAGGCATCCCTTTCGACCGGCTCGTCGCGCTGGCGAAGCTGCGCTGGCGCATCGAGCGGGACTACCAGGAACTGAAGCAGGAGCTCGGTCTCGGGCACTTCGAGGG
>CAYMOD010000182.1:0-3081 GCA_964391945.1 uncultured Rhodobacterales bacterium
CATCGGGATCGCGAACAGGAACATCATCACCGTGCCGTGCATGGTGAAGATCTGGCTGTAGGTCTCCGGCCCGAGGAAGGCCGATTGCGGCGTCGCGAGCTGCGCGCGGATGATCATCGCCAGCATGCCGCCAATCAGGAAGAACACGCCGGCGGTGATCATGAACCGCATGCCGAGAATGGAATGGTTGGTCGAACTCAGCCGCGCGAGACCGGGACCGGTCGCCCAGATCCGCGACAGCGCCTTGTGGAGGCGGACCGGGTCCTGCGGCTCGGGGGGCTGTTCGGGCATCGTTTCGCGCGTCATCGCAGCGGCTCCACCGGCAGGCCGGCGGGAACCGGCGGCCCCCCGGGGACCCGGGGCGGCTCGCCGGCAGGCTCCGCGGCGATGGCGGCTTCCATCTCCGCCGCCGGATGAACCCGCACCTCGAACCGCATCGAGGCATGGCCGCGGCCGCAGTATTCGGCGCAGACACCTTCGATCGCCGCGTGGTCGCCGCTGTTGTCGCCGCCGGCCGCGTCCGCCCGCAGCCGCAGCACATTGACCTGGCCCGGCACGTTGTCGCGCTTGCCGGTCAGGCGCGGGATCCAGAAAGAATGGATCACGTCGCGGCTCGTGAGGTGGATCTCCACCGGCTCGCCCTCCGGAAGGTGCAGGATGTCGATGGTCTCGGCCCCGCCGTGATCAGGATAGCGGAAGGTCCAGAACCACATCGCGCCCTCCGCCTCGATCCGCACCGCGTCGCGCTCCGGGCTCGGCAGGAGACCCTCGCCGATCCAGAGCGAATACCCGGCGAGCGGTGGCAGCACGAGCGCGGGGAGGCCGAGCCCGCCATAGACGATCCAGCGGCCGGCGCTCACCCGTGCCCCCCAGCGCGGCCGCAGCATGACGAGCGCGAAGAGGCCGATGGTGAGGAGGAAAAGGGCGGCCGACCCCCAGAACATCAACCACCAGAGCCGCGCGATCGCCGCCGTGCCCGGCCCCGCCGGATCGAGCGTCGAGAGCGGTCCGCCGCAGCCGCCGAGCAGAAGCGCCGTGGCGAAGATGTGGAACGCCCGTCGCGCGTGCCCCGTTGACGCGCAGGAGGTGACGCCATGGCAGAGCGCGATGAAGGTGGAAGCGACTCGGGCGAGCGCGACGGAAGCGGAGGTGACGGGCGCGGGCGGGAGGATGCATCGCCCCGCACCGGCCCCGTCATGGAGGAGGTCACCCGGCACGGGACCGAATCCTACATCGCGCTCCTCGGCCATCCGCTGCACGGGCAGACGGTGCATTTCCCGATCGCGCTCGTTTTCGCGACCCTCGGCGCGGATGTCTTCTACTGGTACTCGGCGGACGAATTCTGGCTGCGCGCCGGCCTCTGGGCCTCGGGGTTCGCCTTCTTCGCGGGGCTCGCCGCCGGGCTCTTCGGCACGCTGGAACTCCTGTTCGTGAAGGGCATCCGCATCCGCGTCTCGAGCTGGACCCATGCCGTTGCGGCAATCACCCTGATCGCCATCGCGGGCACGAACTGGGGCGTACGGGTCACCGATATCGAGCAGACCCTGCCGCATGGCCTGATGCTGTCGGTCCTTGCCGCGATCTTCACCGGGCTCGCGGGCTGGTACGGCGGGAAGCTCGTCTACAAACATGGCGTCGGCGTATTCATTTCGTCAGAGAGATGAGCAGCGAGAGGAGCGGTCCGACCACCGAATCCTCGAGCCAGCCCGGCTCCGCCGCCTCGCCCGCGATGGTGGTAAGGCTGAGAATCGGCTTGGCGAGCACGAAGAACAGGACGCCGGTGATGCCGACCACCGCCGCCAGGGTCACGAGCGAGACGAGGCGATGGCCCACGGGCCGGTCGTGCAGGAAGGTCCGGGAGATCATCTGGCCGAGGGCGAGGTGACAGGCGACGAGCACGGCGACGAAGTAGAGCTTCGCCGTGAACCAGACGAAGAAGATATCCCGCATGAAGATCAGGGCCATGCCCGCGATGACGGCGACGAATGCCGCCGGCGACACGATCTCGACATGGAGGTAGCGGACGATCCGGTGGAGGTCATGCACGGCCTCGCCGGTCAGCCCGCGTCGGCGCAGCATCAGGAACGGCAGCGAGACGAGCCCGCCCGACCAGATCGCGATAGCCGCGATATGTGCGATCTTGATGAGCCAGACCGCGCGTTCCCCGGGGAGGAGTGCCTCGATCATCTCCCGACCGCGCTTGGCTCCAGCACCCGCCTTCCCGCATGGAGCGCCACGATCAGATAGGGCAGAAGCCCCGGCGCCCACATCACCAGCCCGGCGAGCTGCTGATCCGTGAGCGGCGTGAGCCCCCAGGGGACGGTGGTGGCAATGTGCAGCGCATAAAGCGGCGCCGGCGCGAAGGTGAGCAGCGCGCCGAGCATCCCCATCTGCGCGACGGTGGCGAGAAGCGCCGTCAGCCCCGCCACCGGCCGTTCCGGTGCCATCAGCACGCCCCGCCACAATGCCCAGGCCGAGAGAAGCAGCGTCCCCTGCATCAGCCAGTAACCCGGCACCGTCACCAGCGCCCAGGAATACGCCCCCGGCGCGTGCCAGAACCAGAGGATCGCCGCATGCGCGAGGACGAGCACCGGCAGCGGCAGCCGCCCCGGCCCCCGCGGCGGAAAGGCGAGCACGAGAAGCGGCGCCACTACCGCGACGAGGAGGACGTGATGAACGACACGCGCGGAGAAGAGCGCCGCCGTCAGCGCGCAAAGCGGTGAAACGAAGACAAGAACAAGGAGCGCGAGAGCGGCCCAGCCCGGCACCGAAGGGCGCCGCACCACGGCCAGCGCGAAGAGGCCGAGCATCGCGAGCAGCGGCGGGTCGAGGTTCCACGCTCCCAGGAGTTCAACCGGCAGGGGCGCCGGACCACAATAGACGATGCTCGACGTATTTGACACGGGGGGTTCGACCTCCTGCCTGGCACAGGGTGGAAACAGCCGCCGGCTGCGGATCGTCAACGTTCCGTTACCCGCGGGGTTCCGGCGGCACGGCGGCCGTAACCAGTGAGATACGGGCGGGCCGGCGCGTATCGGTGCGGCATGGCGCGCCCGACGCTGCCCTTTGACGACGCTGCTC
>CAYMOD010000182.1:3181-5199 GCA_964391945.1 uncultured Rhodobacterales bacterium
GGGCAGTCCCGTGCCGCCAGTCGCCGCGACGAGGTAGCGAAGGCGCCAGCCCTGCGGCGCGAAGATCACGTCCATGAGAGCACCGGCCTTCTTGTCGGAGGCATGGACGCAGGCTCCCGCGATCAAGCCGGCGAGCGAGTGCAGCGCTTCTGCCCACGAGGGCACCGGCCTCTCATGGGGAACGGCCGGCAAGGACGGTGTACCTTCTGGTATCGGTGCGGCCCCCGGGCGCGCGCCTTTCCCGCGATCAGCATCCCGGAGCGCGTCCTCGTCCAGATCGCACGGCCAGATCGTGTTCGCGATATCAGGAGTGTCGAAGCGTTTGATCGGGATCACCGCGCTGCGGCCGGATCCTGGCGCCGGCCGGGCGGGAGGTGCGGGTCCGAAACGCCGCCTTCGCCTTTGGCCGGCGTCCCTGCCGGAAAAACGCGCCGCGCTCAGACGGATTCCTCGACCCACGGACATCCGGCCGTGACTGGCGCGGCCGTAGTCGTCAACACTCGGGCAGATTTTGCCCGCGGTTCCGAATCAATAGTTTACCTCGATAGTTGGGCAGGATTTCACGTGTGGGCCCCAAGGCGGACACTGGCCGGAAAGGATGCCGGGCATGGCTCTCGAACGGGAACGTGAGGGTGCCGGGCGGCGTTGTCTCACTGCGATCCTGGTAACCACCTGCGAGGAGATCAAAGATGGCCACCTGCGATACCTGCGGCAATTCCTACGACAAGGCGTTCGAGGTCCGGATCGGGGAAAGGGCCTACACATTCGACAGTTTCGAATGCGCGATCCACAAGCTGGCGCCGACCTGCGAGATCTGTGGCGTCCGCGTCATCGGCCATGGGGTGGAAGCGGCCGACCGTATCTTCTGCTGCGCCCATTGCGCCGAACGGGCAGGGGAGTCCGGGATGCGCGACCGGCTCTGACTCCCAGGACCGCGCTCAGGCGGCCCTCCGGCCCTCGCCGTCTGCGAGCGCGACGATGTCGAACATGATCCGGTTGAGGTCGAAATCCTTCGGCGTGTAGACCCGGGCCACCCCCATCGCCTTCAGGGCGTCGGCATCGACATCGGGAATGATCCCGCCCACCACCACCGGCACGTCCTCGAGCCCTATCGCGCGCATGCGCTCCATCAGGTCGCGCACGAGCGGGAGATGCGAGCCCGAAAGGATCGAGAGCCCGACGACGTGAACGGATTCCTCGAGCGCCGCGTTGACAATCTGTGCCGGCGTGAGGCGGATGCCTTCGTAGACCACTTCCATCCCCGCGTCGCGCGCCCGGACCGCGATCTGCTCGGCGCCATTCGAATGGCCATCGAGGCCGGGCTTGCCGACGAGGAACTTGATCCGCCGCCCGAGCCGCCGGGATGCGGCCTCCACCGCCTCACGCAACGCGCCGAGATTGGCCCGCACCGCGCCCGTGGCCTTGGCGACTCCGGTCGGCGCGCGATACTCGCCGAAGACCTCGCGCATTGCTGTCCCCCATTCGCCGGTGGTCACGCCCGCCTTCGCCGCCGCGATCGAGGGCGGCATGATGTTGCGCCCCTCGCGCGCCGCTTCCTTCAGGCCTGTGAGCGCGACCTCGGCCGCGACACTGTCCCGCGCCTCGCGCCAGGAATTGAGCCGCGCGATCTGGTCCGCCTCGACATCCGCGTCGACGACGAGGATGCCGCCGCCGTCGTCCGTGACCAGCGGGCTCGGCTCGCCGTTCGTGAACCGGTTGACACCAACGACCACCGTCTCACCGGTCTCGATCCGTGCAAGACGGGCCGCGTTCGCTCCGACGAGTTCGCCCTTCATGTAATCGATCGCCGCGACCGCCCCCCCCATCGAGTCGATCCGCGCCAGCTGCGCCCGTGCGCCCTCCTTCAGTGCCTCGACCTTGCGCTCGACCGCCGGGTTGCCGTCGAAGAGGTCGTCGTATTCGAGAAGATCGGTCTCGTAGGCCATGATCTGCTGCATCCGGAGCGACCATTGCTGGTCCCAGGGCCGCGGCAGCCCCAGCGCCTCGTTCCAGGCCGG
>CAYMOD010000183.1:0-5192 GCA_964391945.1 uncultured Rhodobacterales bacterium
CGGTAGGATTTCTCGAGCCGGAGCGCATCCATCGCCCGCATCCCGAAAGGCCGGATGCCATGCGGCGCGCCCGCCTCCATCAGCAGATCGAAGATCGTGTTCTGCATCTCGATCGGATGATGCAGCTCCCAGCCGAGCTCACCGACGAAGTTCACCCGGAGCGCCCGCGTCGTCGCATGGCCGAGGTCGATGGTCTTCCCCGTCAGCCACGGGAAGCGCTCGTTCGAGAGATCCACGCTCGTGAGCCCGGCGAGCACATCGCGCGCCTTCGGGCCGGCGACGATCAGCACGCCATTCGCCGTCGTCACCCGCGCGAGATCGACCGAGCCATCGCGCGGCCGGAGCTTCTGGAGATAATCCCAGTCGTGCCGCTCCGCCGATCCCATGCCCACGAGGTAGAACTGCTTCCGCCCCTCGCGCAGCACCGTGAACTCCGCGCGCACGCCGCCCTTTGGCGTCAGCAGATGACAGAGCGCGATCCGCCCCGTCTGTTGCGGGATGTGGTTGGCGAGGAGCCCTTCGAGCCACGCCTCCGCCCCCGGCCCCGAGACCTCGTATTTCGCGAACGCGCTCATGTCCTGCAGGCCCACCGCCTCGTGGACATGCCGCGCCTCGCGCCCGACATGTTCGAAATAATTCGACCGCCGGAAGCTCCACCGCTCCTTCGGCCGCTCGCCCGCCGCCGTCTTCGGATGCGGCTCGTTCAGGAGCACATCGGGCCGCGCCAGTTCCTCCTCGGAAAGCCCGTAGCCCTCAGGCGCGAACCAGTTCGGCCGCTCCCAGCCGTAGGAGACGCCGAAGACCGCCCCCAGCGCCGCCATCCGCTCGTAGCAAGGCGCGCGCCTGAGCGGCCGCGCCGCCGCCCGTTCCTCGTCGGGGAAATGCACGCTGAAGACGTTGGCGTAGGCTTCTTCGTTCTTGGCCTTCAGGTAGCCCCGCGTCGCATAGGGGCCGAAGCGCCGGGGATCGACGCCCGACATGTCGATGGTGGGCTCCCCCGCGACGATCCATTCCGCAAGCTGCCACCCGGCGCCGCCCGCCGCGGTGACGCCGAAGGAATGCCCTTCGTTGAGCCAGAAATTCGGCAGGCCCGGCGCTGGTCCCACGATCGGGTTGCCGTCCGGCGTGTAGGCGATGGCGCCGTTGTAGACTTCCTTGACGCCCACCTCGCCGAAGGCCGGCACCCGCGCGATCGCCGTCTCGATATGCGGCTCCAGCCGGTCGAGATCCTCCTGAAAGAGCTCGTATTCGGAATCCGCGCCCGGCCCGTCGGCGTAGCAGACCGGCGCTCCGGTCTCGTAGGGGCCGAGGATGAAGCCTCCCGCCTCCTCGCGCAGGTACCAGGACGAATCCGCCTCGCGCAGCACGCCCATCTCCGGCTCGCCCGCCCTGTGGCGCGCCACCACCGCCGGATGCGCCTCCGTTACGATATACTGGTGCTCGACCGGGATCACCGGCAGGTCGAGCCCGACCATCTCGCCGGTCTTCCGCGCGAAATTGCCGGTGGCGCTGACGATGTGGTCGCAGAGGATGTCGCCCTTGTCGGTCCGCACCCGCCAGCGCCCGGAAGCGCGCTCGATCGCCGTGACCGTGGTGTAGCGCGCGATCTCCGCCCCCATCGCCCGCGCGCCCGAAGCCAGCGCCTGGGTGAGATCCGCGGGCTGGATGTAGCCGTCGTCCGGATGCCGGATCGCGCCGATGATCCCCCTGGTCTCGCAGAGCGGCCAGAGCGCCTTCACCTCCGCCGGCGTCAGCAGCTCGACCTTCACGCCGATCGTCTCGGCGATGCCCTTGTAGGCCATGAACTCGTCCCAGCGGTCGGGTGTCCGGGCGAGGCGGATGTTCGACACCTGCCGGAAACCGACATCCTTGCCGGTCTCCGACCCCAGCGCGCGGTAGAGTGCGACCGAATACTTGTGGATCTGCCCGACCGAATAGCTGAGGTTGAAGAGCGGCAGCAGCCCCGCCGCATGCCAGGTCGAGCCCGAGGTGAGCTCCCTCCGCTCGACCAGCACGCAGTCCGACCAGCCCTTCTTCGCGAGATGATAGAGCGTCGCCACCCCGACCACGCCGCCGCCGATCACCACGACCCGTGCTTCGCTCCGCATTGCCCGAACCTCCCGTGCGGCATCCGCCTCACCCGGAAACCTGTCCTCCCTGCGGCGTCCAGTCTTCCGCCGCACCGACGCCGATTGTCGCACAGCCGCCATCATGGCGCACGGGCGCGCGATCGCGCGCGATTGCAGGGGTCCCGCCCCGCCCCTAGATCAATTTCAGGACTGCCTTGAGAGGGGCGCGGGCAATGCGGTCGTTCACCCCGGACGGGACGAAGAGGCTCGGGTTCCTGCTCGTGCCGAATTTCTCGATGATCGCCTTCACCTCGGCGATCGAACCCTTCCGCCTTGCCAATTACGCGACCGCGCGCGACCTCTACCGCTGGAGCCTCTATTCGCCGGATGGCGAGTCCGTGCGCGGATCGAACGGTGTCGCGGTCACCGTCGATGGGCCGGCCACGGCGGCGTGCGACCTCGACCTCGTCCTCGTCTGCGGCGGCAACGGGATCCAGGGTTTCGACCACCGCGAGACGATGGCGGCAATCCGCCGGCTCGAGCGCAGCGGCACCGCGATCGGCGCGCTCTGCACCGGCACCTACGTCCTTGCGCGCGCCGGGCTCCTCGACGGCTACCGTTCCACCATTCACTGGGTCTACCGCTCCGGCCTCGTCTCGGACTTCCCCCGGCTCGAGGTGAGCGACGAGATCTTCGAGATCGACCGCAACCGCTTTACCTGCGCCGGCGGCATGGCGGCGGCCGACCTCGCCCTCTCGATCGTCGCCCGCGACCAGGGGGCGGAGACCGCCTCCCTCGTCAGCGACCTCCTCATTCAGGGCCGCATCCGCGAAGCGGGCGAGCGCCAGCGCATGGACCTGCGCGCCCGCGCCGGCGTTGCCCATCCCAAGGTCCTCGCCGTGCTGGAACTCATGGAGGAAACGGTCGAGCATCCCCTCTCCTGCGCCGAACTCAGCCGCCGCGCCGGCCTCTCCCAGCGCCAGCTCGAACGCCTCTTCGGCAAATATTGCGGCGCCTCACCGACGCGGCATTACATGAAGATCCGGCTCGAACGCGCGCGCCAGCTCCTGCGCCAGACGGCGATGCCGATCCTGCCGGTGGCGCTCGCCTGCGGCTTCGCCTCCGCCTCGCATTTCTCGCAGGCCTACCACGACCATTTCGGCCGCCCGCCGAGCGCCGAGCGCAAGCCCGAGCACCGCGAGGCGATGGGCTTCGCCCGCAGCCGCGCCTGACCGCGTCCGGCGGGCGAGCCTCTGCCGAAGACCCCCTGCGCAAGGTGCTTCAGGTTTTCTTTTAGGATCCCAGCCCTATGCTCGCCTTCCGAAAGCCGAGGGAGATCAGGGCTTGAGAGCATATCCGAACCGCAATCCGTTCCGCCCCCGCGCGCGCATCGCCCTGCTCGTCCCGCTTCTGTTCGTTGTCTCGTTCCTTGTCGCCTCACCAGCGCCAGCCCAAGTGGCGATTCCCGGCCTCGGCACCGCCGCCGAGGCGCCCGCCACGGAGACGCCCGCCGCAGAGGAAACGAGCCTTGCCGAGGCGCTCCGCCTCCTCGCGATCGTGCTCGACGACCCCCAGGCCCGGAACGCGCTCGTCACCCAGCTCCGCACCGTCGAGCCGGAGGCGCCCCCCGCCCCCGGCCCCGGCGCCACCCCTCCGGCCGAGGACGCGCCCGAGCCGACAGTGCCGAAAATCATCGCCGACCAGACGATCGTCGCGACCGAGCGCGCCGCCCTTGAGGTCGCCGCCATCTTCCGCGAACTCGCGTCCATCTCCAGAATCGTCGCCGGCTTCCCGGATTACGATCTCGCCGACGCCTGGACGACGGCGCGGCCCGTCGTCATCCTGATCGCCACCGTCCTCGGCGCGCTCTGGCTCGTGCGCCGGGCCTATCGCCCGCTTCTCGCCCATTTCGACCGCGGCGCGAAGGATGCCCGCTCGATCCTCGGCCGGTGGCGCTGGCGATTCGCCGGCATGCTGGCCGATGTCGCCCGCGTCTTCTTCGTCTGGGCCGCCGGCCACATCCTGGCGCTCGTCATGGGCGATGGCCAGATCGCGGCGGCGCATGCGCTCTTCCTCGATGCCTTCCTCCATGTCGAGGCGATCCGCATCCTGCCCCGCGTCATCTTCCGCCCGAGCCGCCCCGGCCTGCGGCTGCTGAGCGCCGGCAGCAAGACCGCCAAGCGCTGGGCTTTCTGGACCGCGCGCATCATAGGGACGCTCGGCTACGGCACGCTGTTCCTCGCACCGCTGGCAAGGCTGCTCAATGCCCCGCGCGCCGCGGAGTGGATCACCCTCGTCTTCGTCCTCATCGCGATGGCGTTGACGATCGGCCTCGTCCTCAGGAATCGCGAACCCGTCCGCGACGCGCTCCGCAAGCGGCTCTCGGCCGCGGGAAGCGGCATCGTCGCCAGCTGGCTCCAGCCACTCGCGCAATTCTGGCATCTCATCGCCATCGCCTACACGCTCGCGCTTTTCGTGGTCTGGCGGGCGGTGCCCTGGAACGCCACCGGCTACATGGTCCGCGCCACGCTCATGTCCGGGCTCCTGATCCTCGTCGGCTCGCTGCTGATCGCGCTGATCGGCCGCTGGATCGCCGGCGGGATCACCCTGAATGCGCGGACCCGCAAGACCTTCCCGCTGCTCGAGGCGCGTCTCAACCGCTTCGTGCCGATGGCGCTCCAGGTGGCGCGCATCCTCGTGACGCTGATCGTGATCGGCGGCATCCTCACCATCTGGGGCATCTTCGACGCGGTGGAATGGCTCGACACGGCCGCCGGCCGCACCGTGGTATGGAGTTTCACCTGGATCGCCGGCGTCCTTCTGCTCGCCGGCGTGATCTACCTCATCGTCTCGTCCTGGATCGAGTACCGCCTCAACCCCGAGCTCCGCGCGGTCACGGCGCGCGAACGGACGCTCCTTGCGCTCTTCTCCAACGCCTTCGTCATCGCGCTTGCGGTGATCACGGTGATGACCGTGCTGACCCAGCTCGGCATCAACATCGCCCCGCTCCTCGCCGGTGCCGGTGTCGTCGGCCTCGCCATCGGTTTCGGCGCCCAGAAACTCGTGCAGGACATCATCAACGGCGCCTTCATCCAGCTCGAGAACACGATGAACGAGGGCGAC
>CAYMOD010000184.1:0-5154 GCA_964391945.1 uncultured Rhodobacterales bacterium
GGATGTGCTCGCGCGTCTGCGGCATCGGGCCGTCGGCGGCGTTCACCACCAGGATCGCGCCGTCCATCTGCGCCGCGCCGGTGATCATGTTCTTCACGTAGTCGGCGTGGCCGGGGCAGTCGACATGGGCGTAGTGCCGGGCCGCGGTCTCGTACTCGACATGGCTCGTCGAGATCGTGATCCCGCGCGCCTTCTCCTCCGGCGCGGCATCGATCGCGTCATACGCCTTGAAATCACCAAAATACTTGGTGATCGCCGCCGTCAGCGTCGTCTTGCCGTGGTCGACATGCCCAACCGTGCCCACGTTCACATGCGGCTTCGTCCGCTCGAATTTTGCCTTCGCCATCCATCTTCCCCAAGGCAGACAGGCGCATGGGACACGCGCCCCTGATTTCTCAAGTGGGCTGCGCTCTAAGGCCGAACGCGTGGAAACGCAACCGGCAAGATCGGGACGCAGGGCAGCCCGATCCGGAGAACCGGTCGAGACCGGATCAGCTGCCGGGCGCCCGAAACCGGGCCATGTAGAAGCCGTCGCCGCCGTCAAGGGGGCTGAGGCGCCGATCCTCGATGAGATGCCACTCCGGATGCGATACGAGAAAGGCGCGGGTGCGATCGCCGTTCTCCCGCTCGAGGAGCGAACAGGTGGCATAGACGAGGATGCCGCCCTTCCGGACATGGCCCGCCGCCTCGGCGAGGATCGCATCCTGAAGGGCGGTAAAGCGCGGCAGGTCGGCGGGCGTCAGGCGCCATTTTCCCTCCGGCCGGCGCCGCCAGGCACCGGTGCCCGAACAGGGCGCATCAACGAAGACGAGGTCGCAGGGAGGCAGACCCGCCCGAGCCTGGGGTGGGACGATCTCGACCCGGGCGCCGGCGCGGCGCGCCCGTTCGGGAAGATCCTTCATCCGGTTGAGATTCGCATCATGGCCGAGGAGCCGGCCCTGCCCGCGCATGGCAGCAGCCAGCGCGAGGCTCTTGCCACCGCCGCCGGCGCAGAAATCGAGCACAGTCATGCCGGGCGCGGCGCCAGCGGCATGCGCGACGAACTGACTCGAAAGATCCTGGAGCTCGACCATGCCCTGGATGTAGGCGCGGCTCTGGGCGACGAGCCGGGGGTTCCGGAGCACCCTGAGGGCGTCGGGCAAGAGCGGCAGCGGCTCGACGAGGATGGCGTCACGAGCAAGCGCGACGGTCGCCGCGTCCGGATTGGTCTTCAGCGTATTGACGCGGAGATCGACCGGTGCGCGGCTCTGCATGGCCTGCATGACCGGCTCGAAGTCCGGGCCAAGCGCGGCGGCGAGCTCATCTTCCAGGAAATCGGGCACGTCGAGTCGCACTTCGCGCGGCGCGGCGGCGAGATCGGCCGTGAGGGTCTTGCGCTCGACCGAATTCACCGGCGCCGGATCGAAGCCCTGACCGGTAAAGAACCCATCGAGATCCTCGCCTTCCGCCGCGGTGCGCGCAAGGACGAGGGCGCGGCCGGTATCGCCGCCGCCGCGCCAGCCGAGAGAGCGGCGCTGCCGCAGACAGTCGAAGACGATGTCCCGGATCGCGGCCCGGTCCTTGGAACCGGCGAAACGGCTCGCCCGCGCCCAGCGCATCAGGGCACGCTCAGCCGGCTCGCCGCGGAGGATCGCGTCGAGGAGCTCGATGGCGGCGCTGAGGCGGGCGGCTGGTGTCATCGGCCGTCCTTTTGCGGACTTCCCCGCCGGAGAACAAGCGGGCACACGGGGATGCGATTCAGGAACCCGGCGGCGCTGCGAGAAAGGCGCAGCGTGAAGATTTCATCAACCCGCTGATCATATTCGGTAATTAGAGCCTGTCGAAACCTTGATCACACGACACGCCACTGGTGGCGGCAGGGCTTGTCTGCGAGCGGTTTCTTGGTGCGGGCCCCACTCCAAGGCCAAGTCCCTGGCTCGTTCCTGCCTTACGGGACAGAAGCGAGCGGCTGCCACGGGTTGAAACGAGCGGATCTGCCCTGCTGTCGTTTGATGTATACGGCCCCGGGCAAGCCCGCCCGGGCCACAGGTGGAATGCGGCAGGATCAGGCAGCCACGCGCCCGCTGAGCACCTCGTCGACACGCTCGGCCGCCTTGGTTTCGGCAACCCCGCTCACGGCCGCCACCTCGCGGGTGAGCCGCTCGAGTGCCGCCTCGTAGAGCTGCCGCTCCGAATAGGACTGCTCGCGCTGGTCGTCACTGCGATGCAGGTCGCGCACGACCTCGGCGATGGAAATCAGATCGCCCGAGTTGATCTTCTGCTCGTATTCCTGCGCACGACGCGACCACATGGCGCGCTTCACCCGGGCCCGGCCCTTCAGCGTCTCGAGCGCCTTCTCGATGATATCGACCGAGGCAAGCGGCCGCATGCCCACCGAGCTCGCCTTGGCGGTCGGTACGCGCAGCGTCATCTTGTCCTTCTCGAAGGAGATCACGAACATCTCCAGCCGAAGGCCCGCCACTTCCTGCTCGTCGATCGACACGATCCGTCCCACGCCATGCGCCGGATAAACGACGAAATCGTTCGGGCGAAACTCGAGAGCCTTCCTGGTCTTGGTCATGTGCGCGTCGATCCTTCTGTTTGCCCCGGTGTTCCGGTAGGGGGTCGCAGCCAGATGACACAAGTGTTCCTCTCGCGCTGGTCCGTCGAACCTTCGCGAGAATGCACATCTGAGCGGCTGCATGGCAGGCCTTGGGGAGCGCCGGCCCGCACCGATATATACTTAGGTGAACATAAATATCAGAAAAGGACCGGAAAGGGAAGTCCGGCCCTGCGCTGCACAAATATCCGGGAGCAGGCGCAGGAAACTCTGCCGCCCGCATGCCGTGCCGGGACCGTCAGCCGCCTTCGCCGGGTTTCTCGGAGAAGTATTTCTCGAGCTTGCCCGTCTCACCGTCGCGCTTCTCGGCGTCGGGCAGCGGGTCACGCTTGCTAACGAGGACGGGCCACATTTCGGAATACTTGCGGTTGAACTCGACCCAGTTCTCGGTGTCGGGTTCGGTATCAGGGCGAATGGCGTCGGCCGGACATTCCGGTTCGCAGACGCCGCAATCGATGCATTCATCTGGATGGATGACGAGCATATTCTCGCCCTCGTAGAAACAATCCACGGGGCAGACCTCTACACAATCAGTGTATTTGCACGCGATGCAATTATCGGTCACAACGTAGGTCATCGCTCGACGCAGCTCCGCATTCCGTCCAGCCACGTCACCTGGCGCGACTCGACCGTTCCGTTCTGTCCGCGTTCTTCGCAGATGGAGGTTATCTATCAACGGAGCTGCCGGGTGCAAGGGCCGTGCCGCCGGCTATCACTTCTTCATAGAGGGTCTGCGCCTCCGGAGCCGGTCCACGCCGCTGGCCGAGCGCGCAGATCCGGACCACCCGCACCCGGCCGCCCTGTACGAAGGTGAGGCCGTCACCGATCGTGACAGTGGTTGCCGGTTTGGTGACACGGGTGGCGTTGACCCGCACCCGGCCTTCCGTGATTGCGCGGGCAGCGAGGCCGCGGGTCTTGAAGAATCGCGCCTGCCAGAGCCACTTGTCGAGCCGGATCGAGTCCGTGCGTCTTGACTCGCTCACCTGCTCTGCCCGCTTACCGCCCGAGCTTGAGCGCCATCAGCGCCGCAAACGGATTGTCGGGATCGACGGGCTTCTCCGTACGCGGCGGCCGTTCGGAGGGGCCGGGTTTCGGCCTTTTTGGACCCCGCACCTCCTTGGTCGGCTTCTCCTGCCCCGGTTTTGCCCGCGGGCGGCTGCCGGGCTTGCCACCGGCGCGCTCCTCCCGCCGTGGCGGCCGCTGCGCGCCACGACCACGCGGACGCTGCGAGCGGGTGAAGATGTAGTAGGTCTCTTCCTCCACCTCGGCCGCGGGCGGCTGATCCGCAGCAGCCGCTCCGCGCTCTGCCTCTGCAATCTCGGCACTGGACGAAACAGATGGCATTGCGTCCGCAGCCTGTTCGGGCGTCTTGCCGGACGTAGCTTTGCCCGTTCCGGCCACCTCGACGCCGCTCTCGACCGCCTCGGGGGCCCGTGCCGCTTCCCTGGCCCCGGGATCGGCCACGGGATCGGAAGGCGCCTCGTCGGGCGAGGTGTCGGGCGGCAAGGTCGCGGGTACGGTCTGCCCGCCTTCGGAAACAGGCGTTTCGCCGGTCGTGTCGGCCTCCCCTTCTGCAGTGGTTCCCGCGCCATCCGGCATCTGGACCGGCCGTGCTTTCACCCGCGTGCGCTGTTCAGTGTCGTAGCCGAGGCCGGTCATGAGTTTTGCGAATTGTTCGAGTGTCAGCCCGGTGATCGACAGCATGTCCGGCGCGGCTTCGAACCCCGCGCGCGCGTCCTGGCCGCGGAGCAGGTCGGAGAGCCGTTCGAGCATGTCGATGCGGATCGCCCGGTCCCCGGCGAGCCGGTATCCTGCGCGCGGATAGTAGCCCTTCGGCGCGCCCAGGACCGCGGGTACGGTGACGAGGCCCGCGGGCGGTGCCTCGGGGAATTCCGCGAAACCCTCCGCAAGCGACCAGAGGATGAGACGCAGCCGCGTCGGCGCCGGCTTGAGAAGCGCGGGCATGAAGACCGAGAACTGCCCGAAGCGCACGCCGTGCTTGCGAAGGCTCGCGCGCCCTTCCTGGTCGAGCCCCTTGACGTCGTCGGCGATCTCGGCACGTGGCAGGATACCCAGAGCCTCGACGAGCCGGAAGGCAAGACCGCGCGCCATGCCGGCAAGGCTCTCGTCGGTTTTCATCATGAGGAGCGGCTCGAAACGCGCGGCGATCTGACGGTCGATCCAGTGCTGGAGGCGGCGGGCGACCTTCTCGCCGATCTCGGGCGCCGCGTCCTCGTCGACGAAGGCTTCCACGCCTGGCGAGAGGGGATCGGCGCCGGCGACAAGCTTGCCGACAGCATATTCGCCCCACATCAGGCCGCCCTGCTCGGTGACGTCGAACTCGGTATCGGGCGCGTTGTAGAACTTGTCGGCCCGGAGCGAGAACACCGGCGCGAGCGCCGCGACGGCGGCGGCACGCAACGTCTTCGCCTGCTCGGGCTCCGCCTGCGGGTCAAGGCGGAAACGGAAGCCGTCGAGGCGGCCGACGAACTGTTCGTCGATCGTCACCTCGCCACTGTCGTTCACATGCGCCACCAGAGTCTCCCTCTGCTTCA
>CAYMOD010000185.1:0-5101 GCA_964391945.1 uncultured Rhodobacterales bacterium
AGCGGCCGCGGGCCAGCGCCCAAGGGGGGAGGCGCGAGCGCAGCCGGTCGCGGCACCGGCCCGAGCACCGCCACCCGAGGATAGGATTTGACCTCCGCCGCCGGCGACGCCGCGGCGAGGAGCGCCGCCTCCCGCACCTCCGGCGGCACGTTGCGGCTCGCGAGCACCACTGCCGGCCGCTTGACCGCCACCCGCGGCAGCGGCGCCGGCGCACGTTTCCGTGGCGGGTCCGGGACGAAAAGCGCGAGCCGGTCGCGCGGCCGCGGCCCGTCCGGCGCGGCAAGGGGGGCTGCAACCTCGGGAACGGCGAGATCGACCAGTGGATGGGCTGCGCGCCGAACCTCCGCCGGAGGTACCGTCCCGAGCCACTCCGCAGCCTCCGGTCCGGCCTCGGTCGTGACCTCCGTCGGCGCCGGCTTCTCTCCGTCCTGGAACCCAAGCGCGCCGAACCCGAACGCTGCTACCAGAACCGCCGTGGCCGCCGGCACAGCGGCCCCGCGCCAGCCGCTCGCCAGGGACCGCAGGAGAACCGGCACAATCGGCAACGCCCGCAACCGCGAGGGCGGCTTTGCCCGCGCGACCGGGAAGACGTGCTCCCGCCCGCCTGGCAGCAGCGTCGATGCCGGCTCGACCGCCGCCAGCGTGAATCCCGCTCCCACGAGGAGACCGGCACAATCGCGCAAGACCTCGCGCGGGACGCCGACGAGATACTCGCTTCCCTCCCGGCTTCCCGTCGCCACGGCGAGACGGCGGGTCCCGAACCGCCGCACCAGCGCCGCCCGCCAGTTACCTTCGGGCTCGATAATTGCAAAAATCGCAGCAGGCAGGACCGCGACGACCGGCCCCTCGCAGCGCGCGGCAAGGATGCGAAGCGCCTCCCGGAACCCCTCGCCATCGGCGCTGACGTCGATCCGTTCATCGAGCCCGTCTGGACCCTCGAGACGGAGGAATGTATCGTTCATGTGAAGCCGGCAGGCCGCGCGCCGCGGTCCGATACCTCTGCTCATCTGCCTCTCCCTCGATCTTCGCCGAGTACATTTTTGCTTGTTCAGGCTACAGGAACTCGCACTCCGGAGCCAGAAGCAACCGCGGATCACGAAGCTTTTTCATTGCCCTTCATGGCTTTCGCGGCATAAGGGGCCCGACGGGCGAAAACCCGCCGAAGCAAAGGAGTAAGCAATGCGCCGGATCGCTCTTCCGACCGCGCTGTTCCTCGGACTGGCCGGCGCCGCAGCAGCGCAGGACGCTCCGGCGGCAATCCAGCAACCACCACGCGAAATAATCGTCATGGGCGAAGGGCTCGTCGACGTGGTGCCGGATACCGCCACCGTAACCGCCGGCGTCGAGACCCAGGCCGATACCGCTGCCGCCGCACTCGAGGGCAATGCGGATGCGATGCAGAACGTCCTCGCGGCACTCGAGGAGGCCGGGATCGAGCGCAAGGACATCCAGACGAGCCGCCTCGCGCTCACACCCGTCTATCGGCCCGGGGAAAATGGCGCCTGGAGCGCCGAGGTGATCGGCTACATCGCCCGCAACATGGTCACCGTGCGCGTCCGCGAAGCCTCGCGTGTGGGCGGCGTGCTCGACTCGATGAGCGCGGCGGGCATCAACCGCATCGACACGATCTCCTTTTCCGTTGCCGAGCCCCGCCCCCACATCGACATCGCGCGCCGCGATGCGGTAGCGGACGCCCGCGCGAAGGCGGAACTGCTCGCCGAAGCGGCCGGTGTCGGCCTCGGCCCGGTGATCAATATCCGCGAGACACAGCCGGTCGACCAACCATTCCCGATGATGATGCGCGCCGAATCCTCCGGCATGACCGGCGCCGTCGCCGAAGGCAGCGTCGAGCTCTCCGCCATCGTCGAGATCGTCTACGCGATCGAGGATTGACGCCGCGGCGGTACCGAGCAGGTGAGCCCCGCCCGCGCCACCGGTCCGTCGAGACCGGCCGCGCGGACCAGCACGTCACCGATCACCAGCACCCGGCCCGCCTTCAGGATGCGGGCCTCGGCCATCAGCGCGCCGGGACCCGCCTTGCGCATGAAGTCGAGGCTCACATTCGTCGTCACCGCGAGCGCCTCCCGGCCGATCCGGCCGAGCACCGCGATATAGAAGGCGATATCGACGAGCGCGAAGAGCGTGGGGCCGGAGACCGTGCCGCCCGGCCGCAGATCCGCCTCCCCCGCCACCATCCGCACGCTCGCGCCGGTCTCGCCGAGGTCGAGGATTTCGTAGCGGCCGCCGGCCTGCGGAAACACCTCGTCGAGGAATTCATGCATCTCGGCAATCGTGAAGCGCGGAGTCATGAGGCTCTTTCCGTTTGCAGAAAACCCGCGCAAGCTGCGCGAGACCCGATGCAGGGGCAAGGGAGGAGGAACCGGATGAGCGACCGCATCCTGACCCGGGACGACGATGGCGCGATCGCCACCCTCACCCTGAACGATCCCGGCCGGTTGAACGTCCTCTCCGATGCGATGCTCGCGGCCCTTGAGGCGGAGATCGACCGTCTCGCCGGAGATCGCCGCATCCGCGTGGTGATCCTCGCTGGCGCGGGCCGCGCCTTCTGCGCCGGCCATGATCTTCGCGAGATGCGGGCGGCGCGTCAGGTGCCGGACGGCGGCCGCGCCGCCTATCTCGACCTCTTCGAGCGCTGTTCGCGCGTCATGCTCGGCCTCACCCGCCTGCCGCAGCCGGTGATCGCGCGCGTGCACGGCATCGCCGCCGCCGCCGGCTGCCAGCTCGCCGCGAGCTGCGACCTCGCCGTCGCGGCGCATGGCACCCGTTTCGGCGTCAACGGCGTCAACATCGGCCTCTTCTGCTCGACGCCGATGGTGGCGCTCGCCCGGGTCATCGGCCGCAAACGCGCCTTCGAGATGCTGGTGACCGGCGAATTCGTCGAGGCCGAGGAGGCCGCCCGCATCGGCCTCGTCAACCGCGCGGTGCCGGAGGCCAAGCTCACGGCCGAGACCCGCCGCCTCGCCGACACGATCGCCGGGAAGCTCGGGCCGGTGGTGGCGATCGGCAAACGCGCCTTCTACGATCAGGCGGCGCTCGATCTCGACGAGGCCTACGCCCATACCGGTGCGGTGATGGCCGAGAACATGCTCCTGCCGGAAACGCAGGAAGGGATCGCCGCCTTCATCGAGAAACGCGCGCCCGACTGGAAGCAGTAACAGCGGCCGCGCGCACCCGCGCCTCATCGATCAGGCGCGGGCGATCCGCTCCTCGGGCGGGAACTGGGCGAGGAACCGGACCCGGATCGTCAGCACGAAGAGGACCATGGCACCGATCTGGTGGAGAATCGCGATCTGCCACGGTGCGGCATGCACCACCGTCGCGATCCCGAGCGCGAGCTGCGTGAGAAGCGCGATTGCTATCGCGTCGAAACCGCGCCGGATCGAGTGGTTGGCCGCGCGCCGGCTCCGCCACCAGGCGATGGCGCCGAGGATGACGAGGAGATAGCCGACCATGCGATGGTTGAACTGCACGAGGCCCGCATTCTCGAAGAAATTCGTCCAGAGCGGCTCATAGGCGAAGGCGCCGGGCGGCACGAACTGTCCGCCCATCAGCGGCCAGTCGATATAGCCGCGTCCGGCGTCGATCCCCGCCACGAGTGCCCCCAGCAGGATCTGGAAAAACCCGACCCAGACCAGCACGTTCCCCCACCGCATCAGCCCCGGATGCCGCCGCCGCCGCGCCTGCAGAAGCTCGCCCTCCTCGCGGCGGAGCGCCATCATGTACCAGGCGATCAGCCCGAGAATCGCGAAGGCGAGGCCGAGATGGACCGCGAGCCGGTAGCTCGCCACCCGCACCATCTCGCCCTCGAGGCCCGATGTGACCATCCACCAGCCGATCGCGCCCTGCAGCCCGCCAAGGAGCCCGAGCAACAGGAGCCGCCCCGTCCACCCCGGCGGCACCTTCCGCGCGATCAGGAACCCGGCGAAACCGACCGCCCAGACGAGGCCGATCACCCGCCCGAGCTGGCGATGGCCCCATTCCCACCAGTAGATCACCTGGAATTCGGCGAGCGTCATGCCCTGGTTGACGTGCTCGTACTGCGGGATCTGGCGGTAGAGGGCGAATTCCCGCTCCCAGTCCTCGAGCGTGAGCGGCGGCAGCGCGCCGGTCACCGGCCGCCATTCGGTGATCGAGAGCCCGGAGCCGGTGAGCCGCGTGAGCCCGCCGACCACGATCATCGCCACCACGAGCACGAAGAGAATCCCGAGCCAGATCGCGATTCCGCGCCGCGCGTAGCTGCGGCGGCGGGCCGGTGCCGGTGGCGGCGCTTCCGACCGCTTCTCGCCGACCTCCTCGAAGATGCTGCGTCCCTTGGCCATCCCGCTCCTCCTTTCGCGCGTCCGGTCTATGCCGGGGCTCCCGGAGCGGCAAGCATCACTTCCGCGTCACTTGCGGCCGGGCATTTTGACGTGCAGCGCCTTGAAGACACCGTGAAGGGTGCGGATGTCGGCATCGGTGAGGCTCATCCGCCGGATCAGGTTGCGCAGGTTGGCCTGCATGCTCTCGCGCTTGATCTCGGGGAAGAAGAACCCCACCGTGTCGAGCCGGGCCTCGAGAACCTCGATCAGCCGGTCGACCTCGATGCCTGTCGCCGCCCGCCCACCCGCGAGCGTCCGCGACACCGGTGCGACATCTCCCGCCTGTCGCCGCCATTCATAGGCAAGGAGCAGAGCGCATTGCGCAAGGTTGAGCGAGCCGAAGGCCGGGTTCACCGGTACCGAGATGATCGCCTCGGCCCGCACGATGTCGGGATTGGCAAGGCCTGCGCGCTCCGGCCCGAACAGCACTGCGACCCGCTCGGCCCGCGCGATCCGTGCCCGCGCCTCCGCCATCGCCGCCTCCGGCGTCAACACGTCCTTGGCAAGATCACGCGGCCGCGCGGTGGTCGCGAAGACGGCATGGCAATCCGCCACCGCCTCCGCCGTCGTACGATAGATGCCCGCCCGGTCGAGCACCACGCCCGCGCCGGAGGCAAGCGCCGCAGCGCGCTCGTTTGGCCATCCGTCGCGGGGACTCACGAGCCTGAGCCGGTCGAGGCCGAAATTCCACATCGCCCGCGCCGCCGCGCCGATGTTCTCGC
>CAYMOD010000186.1:0-5080 GCA_964391945.1 uncultured Rhodobacterales bacterium
TTCGGCCGGTGGCCGGTCGCCTTCTCGATATCGGCTTTCCACCGCACATGGTCCTCGACCGGGTCGACCGAGATGCCGAGGATCCTGGTGTTGCGCTTCTCGAACTCGGGCATGATGCCGGCCATGTAGCCGAGCTCGGTCGTGCAGACGGGCGTGAAGTTCTTCGGATGGCTGAAGAGCACCGCCCAGCTGTCGCCGATCCAGTCGTGGAAGCGGATCGTGCCCTGGGTCGTCTCGGCCGTGAAATCGGGTGCGATATCGTTGATGCGCACGGACATGGATTTTCTCCTTCCTGTCGTTGTGCCGGCATCAGCCGGCGTCGTTATTCCCCTTACGCCCGCAATCCGTTGGTGCAAGGAGGATTTGCAGAGGCTTGACCCACGCGAGGCGAGATCCCCCGCCTTCCATTGCCCGGCACCGGCGGCGCGGGTCTGTGGCGCTCCCGGGGAAATAGCATATGTCGGCGGTTTTGTGCTGATCTTTATGAAGCGGATGAAGCCTCTTGAAAACGGGTTTCTCGATCACAGGCGACACTCAGCTAAATCCAATCCAAATTTCAAATTCAAATTGACATCATGGTTTCCGATGCGACAGATGGCGCGCCATGAAGCACAATCTCGACTCGTTCGCGCGCCGCGGCGGCACCCGCGTCCAGCTTCTCGAGGCGGCCGGTCAGGTCTTCGCCGAGAAGGGTTTCGACCGCGCCACCGGGAAGGAGATCGCTGAACGCGCGGGCACGAATTCCGCCGCCATCAACTACCACTTCGGCGGTTTCGACCGGCTCTATGCCGAGGTGCTGACCGAGGCTCACAAGAGCGTGGCCTCGATCGACGAGATCGCGGCGGTCGTGCGGAGCCCGATCGACCCGGAGGAGAAGCTGCGCCGGCTGATCGCGATCGGCGTCGCCACGCTGACCGAGGCGCGGCATAACTGGGCGATCCGCGTGTTGAGCCGGGAGTTCCTCGCGCCCACTCCGGCCCGGAGCGCGGTCGAGGACCGCGAGCTCCTGCCCAAGCGCCGCCTCGTCGCGCAGGTGGTGGCCGAGGCCCTCGGCCGGACGGAGGACGACCCCGTCGTCAGCCGCTGCTGCTTCAGCGTCATGGCGCCGATCACGCTCCTCTTCGTCTGGGAGGCGGAAAGTGCGGCGAAGGTCTTTCCCGGCTGCTGCGGCGGGAACGTCCCGGCCGGGGCCCTCATCGAGCATCTCACCGAATACGCCCTCGGCGGCCTGCGTGCGATCGCCGCCCGGGGGAACGCGCGCGAACCATGATCCTCTGCACCCGGGCAGGATGAGCACACCATGATTAAGCGCCTGATCATCGCCGTCATCCTGCTGGTCCTCGTCGGGGGCGGACTCGTCGGTTTCAATATCTTCCGCGACCGGATGATCGCGGACTTCTTCGCCAACATGCCGGTCGAGCCGAGCACCGTCTCGACGGTGGAGGCCGAGCCCCTCTTGTGGCAGCCGAACATCGCGACGATCGGCACCGCCTATGCCGAGGACGGAGTGGCGCTGAGCGTCGAGGCTGCGGGCATCGTGCGCGAGATCCTGTTTTCCTCGAACGAGGAAGTGGAGGAAGGGCAGGTGCTCCTCCGCCTCGACGATACGGTGCAGCGCGCCGAGCTCCTCGCTGCCGAGACCCAGTATGAACTGGAGGCCACCCAGCTCCGGCGGTCGAGCGAACTCCAGAGCCGCGGTGTCGCGGCGAGCGCCGCGCTCGAACAATCCCAGGCGGCGGCGCGCGCGGCGGAGGCCGAGGTCGAGCGGGCGCAAGCCCTTCTCGATCAACGCCGCCTCGTCGCGCCGTTCGGGGGCACGATCGGCCTGCCGCGGGTCGAGCTCGGCGAATATCTTCAGCCCGGCGCGATCGTGGCGACGCTCCAGGATCTCGAGACGATGCGGGTCGATTTCAGCCTGCCCGAGCAGCGCCTCGGGGCGGTGCAGATCGGCCAGCAGCTCTGGATCCGCGCCGACGGAATCGAGGGCAGGTTTCCCGGCGAGATTACCGGCATCGATCCCCGGGTCGATCCCGATTCGCGTCTCGTCTCGCTACGCGGCAGCGTCGAGGCCGAGGGCGCGCTCACGCCGGGCCAGTTCGTGCGCATCGAGATCGAACTGCCGGAGGAGGACGGGATCATCGCCCTGCCGCAGACGGCGGTGATCACGAGCCTCTACGGCGACTACGTCTACGCCGTGCGCGAATCCGAGGATGACCCCGAGCAGCTCGTGGCGCGGCAGGTCTTCGTCGAACCGGGGCGCCGGTCGAACGGGCTCATCGAGATCCGCGAGGGACTCGCGCCCGGCGACGTCGTTATCTCCGCCGGGCAGAACCGCCTCTCGAACGGCGTACCGGTCGTGATCGACAACTCCGTCAATCCGGCCGCCGACAGTTTGAGGGCCGGCCTGTGAGCATCTCCGACATCTTCATCAAGCGCCCGGTGCTGTCGACGGTGCTGGGCCTCCTCATCATGCTGGTGGGGCTGCAGGGGCTCGTCGGCCTGCAGACGCGCGAATATCCGGAGGTGGAGGAGACGGTGATCACCGTCACCACTCCCTATCCCGGGGCTTCTGCCGATCTCATCCAGGGGTTCATCACCTCGCCGATCGCCAAGGCGGTCGCGACCACCGAGGACGTCGACTACGTCACCACCCAGTCGCGGCCCTCGGCCTCGATCGTCACCGTCAACATGGAGCTCGGCTCCGATCCCGATGCCGCCCTCACCGAGGTGATGTCGAAGGTCCAGGAGGTGCGCCGCGACCTGCCGCCCGACGCCGAGGACCCGAGCATCGTCAAGGGCACGGGGATGCAGTTCGCGACCATGTATCTCGCGGTGCAGAACCCGAACATGACGCCCGAGCAGGTGACCGAATACATCGAGCGCGTCATCGTGCCGCGGATGTCGACGATCGAGGGCGTCGCGGAATCGGAGGTGATCGGCGCCGCCACCTACGCGATGCGGGTCTGGATCGATCCGGTCCGCCTCGCCGCGCAGGGGCTGACCGCTTCCGAGGTGATGGCGGCGATCAACCGCTCGAACTTCCTCTCGGCGCCGGGCAGGACGCGGGGCGAGCTCGTCGCCTATCCGATCAGCATGCAGTCGACGCTGCAGACCCCGCAAGCCTTCGGCGCCCTGCCGATCGAGGGTGCCGGCAACGAGGTCGTGCGTCTGCGGGAGGTGGCCGATATCGAGCTCGCCCGCGAGGACAACGACACGGTCGTGACCTTCAACGGCCAGCCCGGCACCTTTATCGGCGTCTTCCCGACGCCGGGCGCCAACCCGCTCACCATGGCCGGGGCCGTGCTCGACGAGTTGCCGACGATCCGGGCGAGCCTGCCCGAAGGCATGACGCTGACAATGATGTACGACGCGACCGAGCAGATCGCCGCGTCGATCGAGGAGGTGCTGCGCACCATCGTCGAGGCGACGCTGATCGTCGGCATCATCATCCTGCTCTTCCTCGGCTCGGTCCGGTCGGTACTGGTGCCGTTCGTCGCGATCCCGCTGTCGCTCGTTGGTGTGCTCTTCGTGCTGTTCCTGATGGATTATTCCATCAACCTGCTGACGCTGCTCGCGATGGTGCTGGCGATCGGTCTCGTGGTCGACGACGCGATCATCGTCGTCGAGAACGTCCAGCGCCATATCGACGAGGGCCGCTCGCCGATGCTGGCGAGTTTCATCTCGATGAAGGAACTCGTCGGGCCGATCATCGCGATGATGCTGACGCTGATCGCGGTCTTCACGCCGCTGTTCTTTACCGGTGGCCTGACTGGCGCGCTCTTCCGCGAATTCGCGGTGACGCTCGCGGGGGCGGTGTTCCTGTCGGGGGTCGTCGCGCTCACCATCTCGCCGATGATGACGGGGCGGGTGCTGCGCTCGACCGGGCAGAACCGGTTTCAGGTCTGGCTCGACCGGTATTTCACCCGGTTCGAGGAATGGTACGGACGGCGGGTGGCGAACTCGTTCCTCTACCGTCCGGTGACGATCCTGATAGTGGTGGTGCTGACCGGCGTCACCGGCTTCCTCTTCACCAGGACTTCGAGCGAACTCGCCCCCGAGGAGGATGTCGGCGCGCTCTTCGCGCTCATCAACGCGCCTTCCTATGCGACGGCCGATTATACCAAGACCTATGTCGACCAGATGCGGGAGCTCACCAAGGATCTGCCGGAACTGAGGGCGAGCTTCTCGGTGGTCGGCTTCGGTGGCCAGACCAGTTCCGGCATCGCGCTCTGGGCCTTCACGGACTGGGCCGACCGCGAGCGCAGCCAGGCCGGGATCCAGCAGGAGATCCAGGCGAGCCTCAACCGGGTGGCGGGCGTCAAGGCCTTCGTCTTCTCACCGCCCACGTTGCCCGGCACGGGCGGTGGCCTGCCGATCTCGCTGGTGATCCAGTCCACGGGCGACCCTGCCCGTGTCTACGAAGTGGCCGAGCAGGTCCGGCAGGAGGCCGAGGCCTCGGGGCGTTTCATCGTCGTGCAGAACTCGCTCAACTTCGACTCGAACGAGGTGGTGGTGACGGTGGACCGCGATCGGGCGGCGGCGCTCGATCTGCCGGCCGACCAGATCGGCGCGACGCTGACGCTCCTCGTCGGCGAGGGCTCGATGGGGCAGTTCGATCGCGATTCCAACAGCTACGACATCATCATGCAGGTTCCGGACGAATATCGCGAGAGCCCCGAGCGGCTCGGCGATTTCTACGTGCGCTCGACCACTGGCGAGATGGTGCCGCTCTCGGCGGTGATCGAGATCACCACGCGGCCGACGCCGGCAGCGATCGAGCAGTTCAACCAGCTGAACTCCGCGACGATCACCGCGCTGCCGGTGCCCGGCGTCTCTACCGGCGACGGGCTCGCGCTGATCGAGGACATCGCGCGAGCGTTGCTGCCTGACAGTTTCTTCATCGACTACGCCGACCAGTCGCGCCTCGAGGTGACGGAGGGCAACACCATCGCCGTCGCCTTCGTCCTCGCGATCGTGGTGATCTACCTCGTTCTCGCGGGGCAGTTCGAGAGTTTTCGTGACCCGTTCATCATCCTGATGTCGGTGCCGCTGTCGATCTTCGGCGTGATCGTGCCGCTCA
>CAYMOD010000187.1:0-5020 GCA_964391945.1 uncultured Rhodobacterales bacterium
GGTCAGGGCCCATGGTCAGGGAATGTCCTTCGGGTCCCGCCCCGGGCAGGGGCGATAGCGCGGGAAGGTCCAGCCGAAGAGGAGGGCGCCGCTGCGCACGCCGAAGGCGACGAGGAACCCCGTCCCCGCCGCGAGCGGGGTCGGCAGGCCGAAGGTATTGGCGAGGATATAGGCGAGCGCCCCGGCAAGGGCGGCGGTGACGTAGATCTCGGGGCGCAGGAGGACCGAGGGCTCGCGCGCGAGCACGTCGCGCATGATGCCGCCGAAGGTGGCGGTGGTCCCGCCCATGACCACCGCGATCACCGCCGACCCGGTGACGAAAAGCCCCTTGTAGGCACCGAAGACGGCGAAAGCGGCGAGGCCGAGCGCGTCGAGCCAGAGCAGGAGCTTGTAGCGCGATTCGAGGAGCGGCGCGGCGAAGAAGACGAGGACGGCGACGACGCTGCAGACGAGGATATAGGTGGGTTCGAGGACCCAGAACACCGGCACGCCGAGGATGAGGTCGCGCACGGTGCCGCCGCCCACCCCCGTGGCCGTTGCGAAGAACAGGAACCCGATGAGATCGAGTTCCTTGCGGGAAGCGGCAAGCGCGCCGGTCGCGGCGAAGACCGCGACGCCGCAGAAGTCGAGGAGGATCAGGGCCAACATGAAGGTTCGAATAGCCGGGCGGGAGGCACGGGCGCAAGCGGGCGTGGCGGAAATTGTTCAGGCGTGGGTTTCATGACGAATCAGGGGCTTGACCCGTCATGCCGCAGGGGTCTGCCGCGCGCCGGAGCTTGCCCGCCGCCCCGGCCGCCGCTAAGCGGGAGCCGGAGAAGGAGGTTCCCGATGACCGATCCCGTCGCACTGACTGCCGAGCTTGTCCGCTGCCCCTCCGTGACGCCGGATGCGGGTGCTGCGCTCGCGCTCGTCGAGGAGAAGCTCGCCGCGGCCGGCTTCGTGACGCGGCGCGCCGACCGGAATGGCGTGCCGAATCTCTATGCGCGCTGGGGGACGGCGGGGCCGGTACTCGGCTTCAACGGCCATCTCGACGTGGTGCCGGCAGGCGACGAGGCGGCATGGAGCCACCCGCCCTTCGACGGCGCGATCGCCGACGGCCGGCTCTGGGGACGGGGTGCGACCGACATGAAATCGGCCGTGGCTGCCTTCGTCGCCGCCGCGATCGACTTCGTGCAGGAGACGCCGCCCGCGGGGTCGGTGATCCTCGCGCTCACCGGCGACGAGGAGGGGCCCGGCATCGACGGCACGCGGGCGATCCTCGACTGGATGACGGAGCGGGGCGAGCGGATGGACCATTGCCTCGTCGGCGAGCCGACCTGCCGCGAGACGATGGGCGACATGCTGAAGATCGGCCGGCGCGGCTCGATGAGCGTCTATCTGCGGGCCTACGGGGTTCAGGGTCATTCGGCCTATCCGGAACGGGCGAAGAACCCGCTGCCGGGCCTCGTGCGGTTCCTCGACCGGCTGGCCGCGCACCGGCTCGACGAAGGCACGGCGCATTTCGACTCCTCGAGCCTCGCGATCACCACGATCGACACCGGCAATCCGGCGAACAACGTCATCCCCGCCGAGGCGCGGGCGACGGTCAACATCCGCTACAACGATGCCCATACCGGCCAGAGCCTCGCCGAGTGGATCGAGGAGGAGGCCGATCGTGCCGCCACCGAATTCGGCATCGGCATCGCCGCGGCTTTCGAGCAGTCGGGCGATGCGTTCGTGGTGGAGCCGGGCCCATTCGTCGAGCTCGTTGCACGCGCGGTGGAAGCAGAGACCGGGCGGCGGCCGGAACTCTCGACCTCGGGCGGGACCTCGGACGCGCGCTTCATCAAGGACCATTGCCCGGTCGTCGAGTTCGGTCTGGTCGGGAAGACCATGCACCAGATCGACGAGCATGCGGAGGTCGCGCAGATCCACGCGCTGAAGACGGTCTACGGGCTGATCCTGCGCGATTATTTCGCCGCCGGCGGCCTCGCCTGAGACAATCGGAGTACGATCAGGACGGCGCGAGCATCGGGCCGAGTCTGCGGCCGCCGAGGATGTGGAGATGGTAGTGCGGCACCTCCTGGATGGCCACATCGCCGGAATTGGCGATCAGCCGGTAGCCCGATCCCCCTTCCCCTGGTGCTGCCCCGAGTTCGGCACAGAGGCGCGCGGTGAAACGGGCGAAGTCGATTATCTCGGCATCCGAGCCCTCGGCATAGAAATGATCGGCGTTGACGTAGGGCTGTTTCGGGATGACGAGGACGTGGATCGGCGCCTGCGGGCGGATGTCGTGGAAGGCGAGGCACTGCTCGGTCTCGGCCACGGTCTGGTTCGGGATCTCGCCGCGGAGGATCTTCGCGAAGACGTTCTGGTCGTCGTAGGTGTAAGCCATCGGGGTCTCCCTCGTCGTTTCGATCAGCGCATGGGCCGAAAGGCGGCCAGGTGTCAACGGCGGACAGGACGAGAGTGACGGAGACAGAGGCGGTCGGCGGCGGTTGATCTGCGGCGGTTGATCTGCGGGCGGCCTGGACCGGGAGGAGCGGCATTGCGCATCGGGGTGATTGGCGCGGGAGCGTTCGGGACGGCGCTTGCCTGCGTCGAGGCGGCGGCGGGACGGGAAGTCGTGCTCTGGGGACGCGATCCCGCGGCGATGGCGGCGATGGAGGCTGCGCGGGAGAACCGGGCGCGGCTGCCGGGCGTATGCCTGCCCGAAGGCGTGCAGCCGGTCGCGGATCTCGCGGCGCTGGAGACATGCGCGATCCTCCTCGTGGTGCTGCCGGCGCAGGCGACGGCGGGGTTTCTCGCCGAGCATGGGGAGGCGTTGCCCGACGCGCCGGCGGTCTTCTGCGCCAAGGGGCTCGCCAGGGGCGATTTCCGGCGCCAGTCGGAGATCGGCCGGGCGGCGCTGCCGGACCGCCCGCGCGCAGTCCTGACCGGACCGGGATTCGCCGGCGAGATTGCCCGCGGCCTGCCGACGGCGCTGACCATCGCCTGCGCCGAGCCGGACACGGGGCAGCGGCTGCAGGCTTCGCTCTCGACGCCGCGGCTGCGGCTCTATCTCACCGAGGATGTGACCGGGGCGGAGCTCGGGGGTGCGCTCAAGAACGTGATCGCGCTCGCCTGCGGCATGGCCGAGGGGCGCGGCCTCGGGCAGAGCGCGCGCGCGGCGCTGATGACGCGGGGCTTCGCGGAGATGAGCCGGCTCGCCGAAGCGATGGGCGCCCGGGCGGAGACACTGACCGGCCTCTCGGGGCTTGGGGATCTCTCGCTCACCTGCAATTCGGCGCAGTCGCGGAATTTCGCGGCGGGTGCTGCACTCGGCGCGGGCGAGACGCCCAGGGGCGGCACGGTCGAGGGGGTTGCCACCGCGCGGGCCGCCTGCGAGCTTGGCCGTCGCCACGGGGTCGAGATGCCGATCGCCGAAGCGGTGGCGGCGGTTCTCGAGGGGGAACTCACCCTCGGCGCGGCGATCGACGGGCTGCTCAGGCGGCCGCTGAAGGAGGAGTGAGATGCTCTACGCCCTGATCTGCAACGACCGGCCGGGCTCGGTTGAGCTGCGGAAACGCATGCGCGAGGACCACCTCGCCTATATCCGCGAGACCGGCGTCGTGGTCGAGGCGGGACCCTTCCTCGACAGCGAGGGCGAGATGGTGGGCTCGCTCGTCGTCATCGAGGCGGACACCCGGGCGGCGGCGGAGGAATGGGCGGCGGGCGATCCCTATGCCAGGGCCGGGCTTTTTGAAGCCGTCGAGATCCGGGCGTGGAAGAAGGTGATCGGGTGAATTACTGGCTTTTCAAGTCGGAGCCTGATGCCTGGAGCTGGGACGATCAGATGGCGAAGGGCGCGGCCGGCGAGGAATGGGACGGCGTGCGCAACTACCAGGCCCGCAATTTCATGCGCGAGATGAAACCGGGCGACCGCGGCTTCTTCTACCATTCGAACAGGGAGCGCGCGATCGTCGGCATTGTCGAGGTCTCGGCCGAGGCCCATCCCGACAGCACCACCGACGATCCGCGCTGGGAATGCGTCGACATCCGCGCGATCGAGCCCCTGCCGCAGCCGGTCACCCTCGAGATGTGCAAGGCCGAGCCGCGTCTTGCGGAGATGGTGCTGGTGAAGAACGCGCGCCTCTCGGTGCAGCCGGTACGGCCGGAGGAATGGGCGCTGATCTGCGAGATGGGCGGGCTGCGGGAGAGGCGCCATGCCGTCGGCTGGGGCTGAACCCGGCGGAGGGGAATGATGCCGCCCTTCGCCACCTATGCCGCCCTCACCGCCGCGATCGTGCTCGAGGTCATCGGGACAAGCTTCCTGCACCGCTCGGAGCAGTTCACCAGACTCGTCCCGACCCTCGCGATGGGGGGCTGCTATCTCGTCTCGTTCTACTTCCTGTCGCTGGCGCTCAGGACGATCCCCGTCGGCGTCGCCTATGCGATCTGGAGCGGCCTCGGCATCGTGCTGATCTCGGCGGTGGGATATTTCGTGTTCCGGCAGTCGCTCGACCTCGCCGCGATCATCGGCCTCGGCCTGATCATCGCCGGGGTCGTCATCATCAATGTCTTCTCCAGATCGATCTCGCATTGAGGCCCGGCCGCGCCGGGGACGCGCGGAAGGACGCCTGGCCCAGAACGGGGAACCATCGCCGAGCGGGCGTGGTTGATCCTTCCCGCTCTTGATCACGGGCATGGGATCGTTCGGCGGACGGGAGGGACGGGCCTTGAACGACGCGCCGCAGCACCAGGGTGAGGCCGGGGATCACTCGGAAACCGCCGGTCCCTCCGGCCGATCCGCCCGCCTGATCTGGAGCCTGCGTACGCTGGGACTGGTCGCGGCGGCGCTCGTCTATTTTCTCCTCGGCGGATCGGAGGATCTGACGCCGGATGCGCGGTGGGTGGCGACGATCGGCACGCTGATGGCGGTCTGGTGGATGACGGAGGCGATCCCGCTCTCGGTGACGTCGCTCCTGCCGATCGTGCTGATCCCGATGCTGACGGAACGGACGGTGAGCGAGGCCACCGCCCCCTATGCGAGTTCGGTGGT
>CAYMOD010000188.1:0-5015 GCA_964391945.1 uncultured Rhodobacterales bacterium
GTCACCTCGTCCGTGCCGAGAGCGACCTGCTTCGCCCCGATACCGAGGAACCCGCCGACGTTGACGACGAAATGCTCGACATTGCCCTGATCGTCGACGATCACGTCCGAGACCCTGCCGATCGACTCGTCATTCGCATCATAGACATTCGCGTTCGTCAGGTTATCGACCGAGACCTCGTTCACCTCGACGAGCTGATAGCCCTCGCGCTCGATCTGAACCGCGGTGAACGGCTGCCGGTCGCCCCGCCACGCGGTATCGCCGGCAGCCTGCTGCTGATCGGACGGCGGCTGCGTAGCGGCTTGCTGCTGATCCGGCTGTGCCTGCTGCTGTTGCTGCTGCTCGCCCTCGCGCTCGATCACGACCCGGGGCTCGGCGGCCTCATAATTCACCTGCGGCTCGGCCTGTTCGATCTGGACGTTCGGCTGCTGCTCGCCCTGCAACTGGACCTGGGCCTCCTCCTGCTGGAGCTGGACCTGGGCCTGGCCGTCCTGCCCGGTCGTCTCGACCGCACCCGTATCGACCGCGAGCTGCGGATCGGGCTGCTCGACCGTGACGTCGGGCCGGGCCTGGTCGACTTCGACCTGCGGCTCAGCCATCCTCACCTGAACCTCGGGCTCCGGCATCTCCACCGTGATCTCGGGCTCCGGCATCTCGACCGTGACGATCGGTTCCGGGATCTGGACGCGGACAATGGGCTCCGCCTGCCGCACCGTGATCCGCGGCTGCTGCTGGCGGACGGTCACCTGCGGCTGCTGCTGGGTCACCGCCACATCCGGCGCCGCCTGCTGCACGGTCACCTCCGGCGGCGGCTGGTCGATGCCGATCTCGGCCTCTATGGTGGCATCCGCGTCGGTTTCCGCCTCGGCCGCGGTGCCTTCCTCGATCCGCGTACGCACCTCCTCCAGCAGGGGCTGGCACTCCCCGGTGTTCGCCTCCTCGATCGCCGTCTCGGCGTCGCGGATCTGCTGCTCCTCGAGCTGGTCGCGGTTGTCCTCGATCAGCTGCTCGAGCTGCCTGCACGGCTCGCCCGCGGCGCCCGGCGGCTGGTTCTCCTGGGCGAACGCCGCCGGCACCAGCGCCGTGCTGGCAAGCAGCGACGCGGCGAAGACTGTCTCGATCCTTACCCACATGGCCGTACCCTTCCATTGCACTTGGGATACGCCGTCAATCGTCCGCCGCAGCCATGGTTCCGAAGAGAAGTCCACGCCCGGGCGCGATGGCGCCCTCAAGGGCCACGGCCACCGGGTTCGGCGGGAGATCGAGCATGGCTCCCGAGCTGGCATCGATGCCGACCCCGATCAACCCGCCGACCAGAATGTTGCCCGCCATGCCTGCGCCGCCGGCGCCACTGGCCTCGCTGGTCACGTTGACGCGCGCGGTGTGGTAACCGGGCTTGGAAATGGTCACGACGAGTTCCGAGCCGAGCGCCGCGGCATCTTGATGGCGCAAGGCGCCTCTTCGCAGCCGTAGCCGTCACTGGTCTGGAGGGCAGCGCGAGACGGCTTCTACAAGTATCACGTATGGACAGATCCCTTTCTCGCCGGTGATCTGCCATCCGTGGAAGGTGTATTGGATGGTAGTGTTACGCCTTGGCAAGGTGGTGAACAGGCGTTCTGCGGCAACGCCGCCTGACTCCCCCTGCCTCTCCCCTGACGCCTGAATCGCATCGGGAGCAGGCAGTACAGGGGATCGGCGCAGACACGCCGGATGACGGCTGTCGCCGGAGATCAGAACTCCTCGCCGAACCGGTTCGCCACCAGTTCGCGCAGCGCCTCGGCGAGGGCCTCGGCCTCCGGCCCGCGGGTTTCCACGTCGATATGGGTGCCGTAGGCGGCCACCAGCATCATCAGCCCCATGATGCTGTCGCCGGAGACGGTCATGCCGTCGCGGCTCACCTTGGCGCGGGCGTCGAAACGCTCGACGGTCTCGACGAACTTCGCCGAGGCGCGGGCATGCAGCCCCTTGTCGTTGACGATCTTCAGGCGAAACTGCATATCCGCATCACCGGCAGCGCCGGGCGCGGAGGGGCGCCTAGATCACCACCGGCGTCCCGTTGTTGGGCCCGTAACCGTCCGCGGTATTGATATACTTCCGCCCCGCGGTCAAGGCGCAGGCCACCGCTTCGTCGAGTGCGAGCCGCCGTGCCTTCGCAAGCTTGATGAGAAGCGGCAGGTTGGCGCCGTAGAGCACCACCCGCTTCCCCTCGCGGCAGGCCTGCATCGCGAGATTCGACGGGGTGCCGCCGAACATGTCGGTGACGACGACGACCCCATCGCCGACATCGGCCGCGGTTACCGCGGCATCGATCTCCGCCTGTTTTTCCACACGGTCATCGTCAGGATCGATCGTGACGGCAGCCGTGCCGGGCGACTTCCCCACGACATGCTCCAGCGCCGCAAGATATTCGCGAGCGAGCCCCCCATGGGCTACGATGACGATCCCGATCACTGTACCCCGACTCCGGCCCGCGGATCCGCCAGGGCGCCGGCCGGATCCACCAGGTCCTTGTGATGAACAGACACCCGCCACCCTCCGCGTGCAAGGGCCTTGGCCAGCGTTTCCACCACCATCACCGATCTGTGACGCCCGCCGGTACAGCCGACGGCGAGCGTGAAATAGCTCTTTCCCTCCGCCCGGTAGGCCGGCAGCAGGAACAGCAGCATGTCCTCGAGCCGCGCCATGAACGGCGCCCAGTTCGGATCGGCCGCGACATGCTCGGCCACCGGCGGATCACGCCCGTCGAGCGGCCTGAGGCTCCGCTCCCAGTGCGGATTGCGCAGGAAGCGAACGTCCATCATCATGTCGACGCCCGCCGGCGCGCCGCGTTTGAAGCCGAAGGACTGCAGCGTCACCGCGAGTTCGCCCTGCCCCTCGCGCCCGAAATGCCGCGCGATCTCGGCCCGCAGGTCGTGCGGGCTCATCGCGCTCGTGTCGATCAGCACGTCCGCCCGCGCCCGGAGCGGCGCGAGCATCGCCACCTCCCGCTCGATCCCGATGAGCGGCTGGGTGTCCGGGCTCGAGGGATGGCGCCGCCGCGTCTCGCTGTAGCGGCGCACGAGGACGGCGGGCGCGCAATCGATATAGAGGACGACCGGCACCAGCCCGGCCGGGCCCCAGTGCCGCTCTGCGGCCGCGAGGACCTGCGGCACGGAAAAGCCGCGCGTCCGCGGGTCGCACCCGAGCGCCAGCGGTCCGACCGGCGGCCCTTCGAGCACACGCGGCAGGAGCGACATCGGCAGATTGTCGATCGCTTCGTAGCCGAGATCCTCGAGCGCATGGATGGCCGTGGTTCGCCCTGCACCCGAGGGACCAGTCACCAGAACCACACTCTCTTCAGACTTCGCCGCCGAAGCGCCGGCCACGTCCACGTCTCGTCTCCTGCCTGAGGCTCAGATCGGGCCTGCACCCCTCTTAGATCGGGTCCGCTCCCATCTTCGCCATGACCATAATGATCACGTCAATATTTGGCACCCTGGCACCGCGAATTAAGCGAACCTGCCGCCCAAGTAACACAGTTTTGCGCCGCTCCGGCAGCCGCGCCTCCGGCGCATGGTCGAGATCGACCGCGAGCACCAGCGGCGCCGGGCCGCCCGCCTTCATTCGCAGGATGCCGACGCCGCGCGCCTCGATCAGACCGGCGAGCGCCGCCGGCGCCGCGGCGATGATCCCGGCCTCCCCGGCACGGAGCACCACGCGGTCGTCGGCGACGAGGGTCGCGCCCGCAGCGATCAGCCGCAGGGCAAGGCCGGATTTCCCCGCGCCCGACGCACCGAGGATCAGCACGCCTCGCTCGCCCCAGGCCACGGCCGAACCGTGCACGATCGTCTCCCGCGCGCCTGTCTCCCGTGCCTCCGTCTCCTGCGTGCCGGGGCGACTCACCTCCGACCCTGCGCGGCTCTCATGTTCGTTTCCGGCCATGCGCACATTTTCGCAAGTTAATTTGGACATTCACAATCAAACGGCACCGCCATCCAGCAAATTTCCCTGCTCATTGCCCCTTGGCCTGCATGGATGCCCGGCTTCCGCGTGTTATATCTTCGGGAGGCCGACGCGAGGGAGCGCGGCCCATTTCACGACGGACCGTCGCCCCGGGCGGCGGCGTCTATGATTTGATTAATAGGGGTACCGCGATCGGAGCGATCGTGGAAGGGGAGAATCCAGGGTATGGCAGATGGAACGGTGGCCGGGATGGAGTCGGGATCAATTGTCGGGGGTCGCGTGAACCCGCGCCAGACGCTTGAGGCGGTCGGCTGGGCCGGTGCTGCAAGAGTTCATTACAACCTCCTCGAGCCCGCGCTCGTCGAGGCCGCGGTTCAGCGCGGCGAGGCCGAGCTTGGCATCGGCGGCACCGTGCTCGTCAGCACCGGCCGGCACACCGGCCGCTCGCCCAGGGACAAGTTCATCGTCCGCGAGCCCTCCGTCGAGCCGCATATCTGGTGGGACAACAACGCGCCGCTCTCGCCCGAGAATTTCGAGCGGCTCCGTGCCGACATGAGCGATCATATCGTCGGCGGCGAGCTGTTCGTGCAGGATCTCTACGGCGGCGCCGATCCCGCCTACCGGCTGAACGTCCGCATGATGACCGAGCTTGCCTGGCACAGCCTCTTCATCCGCAATCTGCTGCGCCGTCCTGCCGCCGGTGAGCTGATGGATTTCGTGCCGGAATTCACCATCCTGAACTGCCCCTCGTTCAAGGCCGATCCTGTCCGCCATGGTGTGCGCTCCGGGACGACGGTCGCGATCTCCTTCGAGCGCAAGCTGATCCTCATCTGCGGCACCGCCTATGCCGGCGAGAACAAGAAATCGGTGTTCACGCTGCTGAACTATCTGCTGCCGGAGAAGGGCGTGATGCCGATGCACTGTTCGGCGAACCACACGCGGGGCGACGAGAGCGATACCGCGATCTTCTTCGGCCTCTCGGGCACCGGCAAGACCACGCTTTCGGCCGATCCGGCGCGGGTGCTGATCGGCGATGACGAGCACGGCTGGTCCGATACCGGCACGTTCAACTT
>CAYMOD010000189.1:0-5010 GCA_964391945.1 uncultured Rhodobacterales bacterium
TCCTCGCGCGGCTGATGAATACCGATCTCGGGGTGATGATCACCGGCGAGAGCGGCACCGGCAAGGAACTCGTCGCCCGGGCGCTCCACGATTTCGGCCTGCGCCGGAACGGGCTGTTCGTCGCGATCAACATGACCGCAATCCCGCCCGAACTGATCGAAACCGAGCTCTTCGGCCATGTGAGGGACGCTCATGCGAAGGGCGCCGACACCGGGCGCGCGGGCCGTTTCGGGCAGGCGAGGGGCGGCACGCTCTTCCTCGATGAGATCGGCGACATGCCGCGCGACGCCCAGACCCGCCTTCTGCGCGTGCTCCAGGAGGGCGAATACACCCGCCTCGGCGGCAGCGAGGTCGAGACCGCCGACGTCCGTATCATCGCGGCCACCCATCAGGATCTGCGCCAGCTCATCGCCGAAGGCCGGTTTCGCGAGGATCTCTTCTACCGGCTCAACGTCGTGCCGATCCGCCTGCCTCCCCTGCGCGAACGGGCGGACGACATCCCCGACCTCGCGCGCCATTTCCTGCGCAAGGCGGAGGCCGAGGGCCTGCCGCGGAAGGCCTTCACCAGGGAGGCACTCGACCTCCTGAAGAAACAGGGCTGGGCCGGCAATGTCCGCGAACTCGGCAATTTCGTGCGCCGGCTCTGCGTGCTCGCCTCGGACGACATGATCCCGGCTGCATCCGTCGCCCGGGAGATCGAGGCGCGGCCGCCGTTACCCGCAGCCGCTGGCGCCCCGGTGTTGCCCGGGCCCTTGGGCGCCCCGCCATCCCAGCGCCTCGCCCACACCATCGAGGTGCATCTGCGCCGGTATTTCGACCTCCACGGCGACGCCCTGCCGCCGAGCGGGCTCTACGACCGCATCCTCAGGGAGGTGGAGCTGCCGCTGATCGCGCTCTCGCTCGCGGCGACTCGCGGCAACCAGCTCCGCACCGCGGAACTCCTCGGCATCAATCGCAACACGTTGCGCAAGAAGATCCGGGATCTGGACATTCAAGTGACACGCGGCAAGAAATTGATGTAAGACTGCCACAGTCGAGCATCAAAGAGAGCGCCTGCATGCGCCGCACCGTCCTTACCACCGCCAGTCTCCTTCTCGAGCGCTGGAGCCGAAAGCGCGGCGTGCGCAAGGTCGCGCTCTGGGCGATGCTCGCGCTCGGGCCGATCCTTGTTTTGCTCACCTTCGCCGCGATCGGGGACATGGAATACCTCGGCAACCGCCGGGCGCTGTCGATCATCCTGCTCGCGGGCTTCGTCTATGCAGTGGTCGTCGCCACCGTCGTCGCCCGCGGCGTCGTCGCCATCCTCGCCGCCCGGCGCCGGCGCACGGCGGGCGCCACCATCCACATGCGGCTTACCCGCGCCTTCTCGGGCATCGCGCTGATCCCGACCGTGCTCGTCGCGGTCTTCGCGACTGTCACCCTGAATTTCGGCCTCGAATCATGGTTCTCCGACCGGGTCCGCGACGTCGTCACCAACTCCCTCGCCGCGGCCCAGGCCTACGAGCAGGAGCATCGCGTCACCCTCCAGAACGACGCGAGCCTCCTCGGCGCCTTCCTCAACGAGCAGAAGGAGCGCTACCCGCTGCTCTCGGGCGGGCAGCTGCGCGAATTCCTGACGCTTGGCCAGCTCCAGATGCAGCGCGCCCTCTCCAAGGCCTACATCATCGATGGTGACGCGCGTCTCCGCGCCCGGGGCGAGCGCAGCTATCTCTTCGACTTCATCCCGCCCTCTCCGGCGGAGATCGAACGCGCCCGCCAGGGCGAGGTCGTCATCATCCAGGACTGGCCGAACAACGAGTTCCGCGCCCTCCATCGCCTCGACGCCTTCGCCGACCGTTTCCTCTATGTCTCGCGCGCGGTCGATGGCGAGATCCTCGCCCTCCTCGACGAGACCACCGAGACCGTCCAGCTCTATCACCAGCTCGAATCCGACCGGGGCCGGCTCGTGTTCGAATTCGCGCTGATCTACCTCGGCTTCGCCCTCGTGGTGATCCTTGGCACGGTCTGGCTCGGGCTCCAGTTCGCCGAACGCCTCGCCAAGCCGATCGGCCGGCTTGCCTTCGCCGCCGAGCGGGTGGGACAGGGCGATTTCGACGCCCGCGTCCGCACCGAGGACGGTCAGGACGAGATCTCCCTGCTCGGCCGTGCCTTCAACGACATGACGGCGCGGGTGAAGACCCAGCGCGACCAGCTCATCGCCACCAACGAGGAGACCGAGCGCCGGCGCCGTCTCTTTGATTCGGTGCTGACCGGGGTCACCGCCGGCGTCATCGGCCTCGATTCCACCGGCCGGGTCGAGCTGATCAACGCCGCCGCCACCGCGCTTCTCGGAATCAAGGGCGAGGTCCCGCACGGCCGGCCGCTCGATGCGGTGGCACCCGACCTCGCGCCGCTCGTCCACGAACTCGAGCATCGGCGCACGAGCATCGCCCAGAGCCAGATCCGCATCCGCCGCGACGGCCGCTATGCCGATCTCCTCGTGCGGGTCGGCACCCGCCAGCGCGCGGACGGCACCCTCGAGGGCACCGTCATCACCTTCGACGATGTCTCCGATCTCGTCGTCGCCCAGCGCATGGCCGCCTGGGGCGATGTCGCCCGCCGCATCGCCCACGAGGTGAAGAACCCGCTCACCCCGATCCAGCTCTCGGCCGAGCGTTTGCGCCGCAAGTTCGGGCCGCTCGTCGGCGACCAGAGGGAGGCGCTCGAACAATACGCCGACGTCATCGTCCGCCAGACCAACGACCTGCGGCGCATCGTCGACGAGTTCTCGAAATTCGCGCGGATGCCGGCGCCCGATCGCCGGCCGCTCGACCTTGGCAAGCTGATCTCGGAAACCGTGCTCCTTCAGGAGAGCGCGCGGCCCGACATCCGCTTCCGCGTCGATCTGCCCGAACCGACCGTGCTCGCCCAGCTCGACGGCACGATGATCGGGCAGGCGGTCGGCAATCTCCTCAAGAATGCCGCCGAGGCGATCGAGGAGCGCCTCGCCAATCCGGAGGCGCCGCGCGACCCGGGCGAGATCCGCGTCCGCCTCACCCACGACGCTACCGCCATCACTATCGACATCGCCGACAATGGCCGCGGCCTGCCGGAGGAGGCGCTGCGCCTCTATGAACCCTATGTCACCCACCGCCGGGGCGGCACCGGCCTTGGCCTTTCCATCGTCAAGAAGATCGTCGAGGAGCACGACGGAACCCTCGACCTGCGCCCGGCGGAGCCGTTCGAGGGTGCGAGTCATCGCGGCGCCTGGGCACGCATCATCCTTCCGCAGGCGGCATCCCCCCGGCGGGGCGGGCGCGAGAGCGGCGGGCCTGACGGCCACGGCATGTCAGAAGAGCCCGGACACGGGCGCGATACCGGCAGGAACACCGAGTTGAGGGAGAGTATCTGATGACCGACATTCTTGTTGTGGACGACGAACCCGACATCCGCGAGCTCATCGCCGATATCCTCGGGGACGAGGGACACGGCACCCGGCTCGCCTGGGATAGCGACACGACCTTCGCCGCGATCGACGACGCCGCGCCCGATCTCATCATCCTCGACATCTGGCTGAAGGAGAGCCGGTTCGACGGGATCGAGATCCTCAAGAAGGTGCGCCGCGACAACCCCGAGATCCCGGTGGTGATCATCTCCGGCCACGGCAACATCGAGATCGCGGTGGCCGCGATCAAGCAGGGCGCCTACGACTTCATCGAGAAACCCTTCAACATCGACCAGCTGATGGTCGTGATCACCCGCGCGCTGGAGACTTCGCGCCTGAGGCGCGAGAATGCCCGGCTCCGCGTGCGCGAGACCACGAATTTCACCATGCTCGGCGAGAGTCCGGCGTTCCGGGCGCTCCGCAGCCAGCTCGACAAGGTTACCCGCTCGAACGGGCGGGTGATGCTGAAGGGTCCGGCGGGGTCGGGCAAGGAAGTGGCAGCACGCTACATCCACCGCCATTCCCCACGCGCTTCCGGCCCCTTCGCCGTCGTCAACTCCGCCTCGATCGCGCCCGAGCAGATGGAGGAGACCCTCTTCGGCCGCGAGACGCCGGAAGGGATCGAGCCCGGGCTTTTCGAGCGCGCCCACAACGGCATCCTCTTCTTCGACGAGGTCGCCGACATGCCGCCCGGCACCCAGGCCAAGATCCTGCGCGTGCTCGTCGATCAGGCGTTCCAGCGGGTGGGCGGCGCCAATACCGTCCGCGTGGACGTGCGGGTGATCTCGGCCACCACCCGCGATCTCCCGCGCGAGGTGGCCGAAGGCCGGTTCCGGACCGAGCTCTACCACCGTCTCGCGGTGGTACCGATCGAGGTGCCGGGGCTCGATACCCGGCGCGAGGACATCCCGCTCCTCGCGCGCCACTTCCTCGCGGAGCTGAACGAAACCCAGGGCCTGCCCCTGCGGCAGCTCTCGCCCGAGGCCGAGGCCCAGCTCCAGACCATCCACTGGCCCGGCAACGTCCGCCAGCTCCGAAACATGCTCGAACGGGCGCTGATCCTCGGCGCCGAAGGGGGTGCGATCGAACCCGAGGAGGTCATCAGCGACACCCATAACGGCTCCGGCACCCCGGCCGTCGGTTTCATCGGCGGCGCCTTCGCCGGTCTTCCTCTCCGCGAGGCGCGCGAGATGTTCGAACGCGAATACCTCCTCGCCCAGATCAGCCGTTTCGGCGGCAACATCTCGCGGACCGCCAATTTCATCGGCATGGAGCGTTCAGCGCTGCACCGCAAGCTCAAGTCGCTGAACGTCATCTCGTCGCGCAACGGCCGCTCCGAGGAGGTCGAGGAACATGCCTGAACCCGGGCCGGCGGCGCCGGCGCCGCTGTTCTTCCGGATTTCATCCGGCAGAAACCCGGAGAGCAGGGGTCGGGCGCGAACACGCGCCCGACCAGCAAAGGTGGCGTGCGCGCACCCGCGCGCTCCGCTTGGCGGCAGAGGCCATCTCGCAGGCACCACAGCCTGCCTCTCAGACACCGCGCGGGCTGGCGCCCGTGCCCCGGAACCCGCGTGGGCACGAATTCG
>CAYMOD010000190.1:0-5005 GCA_964391945.1 uncultured Rhodobacterales bacterium
GCCGCAGCAGTGGGTTGAGCAGGCACAACTTTGCGATAGTGCGTGCCTTCCTTGAATCGCGCTGAGGTCGGCGGACCGGAGGGCGCTTGGCCTACGCGAAGTGAAGGCTGTGTCGAACTCGGCGTCGTTTGCGCGGCCGGCTCATCATCGATTATCTCGGTTCGGTGAAACGGACGATGATCACCAACCGCATGAAGAAGCTCAAGAAGGAGAGGGCGCGGGCCTGACCCCCGCGTCGGCCGCCATGCGCATCGTCTTCATGGGGACGCCCGATTTCGCGGTACCGGCGCTCGACGCGCTGCACGGCGCCGGCCACGACATCGCCGCCGTCTACACCCAGCCGCCGCGCCCCGCCGGCCGCGGCAAGAAGCCCCGGCCCTCGCCGGTTGCGCGCCGGGCAGAATCCCTCGACCTTCCGACCCGGTCGCCCGCAAGCCTGAAGGGCACGGAGGAGCAGGCGGAATTTGCCGCCCTTGGTGCAGAGGTTGCGGTCGTCGTCGCCTACGGTCTCATCCTGCCCGATCCGGTTCTCATCGCCTTCCCGCGTGGTTGCGTCAACATCCATGCCTCACTCCTGCCGCGCTGGCGGGGTGCTGCGCCGATCCAGCGCGCGATCATGGCGGGTGACGCGGAGACCGGCATCACGATCATGCAGGTGGAGCCCGCGCTCGATTCCGGCCCGGTCCTCCTCGCCGAGGCAACGCCCATCGGTGGGACCGAGACGGCGGGTGAGCTCGGCCACCGGCTCGCGGGGCTTGGCGCGCGGCTGATCGTGAAGGCGCTCGACGCAATCGACATCCTCTCGCCCGAGTCCCAGCCGGATGAGGGCGTCTCCTACGCCCACAAGATCAGCAAGGCCGAGGCGCGGGTGGACTGGACGCGCCCCGCAGCCGAGGTTGACCGCCTGATCCGCGGCCTCTCGCCATTTCCCGGTGCCTGGAGCGAGGCGATGGGCGAGCGGCTGAAACTCCTGCGCTCCTCCCGTGCGGCGGGGGAGGGCGCGCCCGGCGCGGTGCTCGACGATGCGCTCACCATCGCCTGCGGCACCGGCGCGGTGCGGATCACCGAGGCCCAGCGTGCCGGCCGCTCGCCCGGGCCCACCGCAAGCCTCCTGCGCGGCTTCCCCATCCCGCTCGGCACCCGCCTCGCCTGATCCCGCGGTCCGGCCGGACCGGGAAGCGGCGGCCCTGCGCACGAAGCTCGAAGCAAAACTTCATGCATACCGGTTGTGCATGCATCGTGCATACGCGTGCGCAAACGGCTGGATCCTCCGAAAGAACAGCCTTGGGCTCCGCTCTGCGGTTTCCGCCCGATTGGCGCTGCCCCTACTGGCGCAGGGGGCCATGACCACATTCCAAGGCGAGCAGGCGGAGAGCGGCTCACTCCCCCTCCGTCGCCACGGCCGGCGGTGGCGAGGCGAGCAGCTTGTCGATCCGGTGCCCGTCGAGGTCGATCACCTCGAACCGCCACCCCTCCGCCTCGAATATCGCCCCCGGTTCCGGGATCTGCCCGAGCTTGAGCAGTGCGAGCCCCGCGAGCGTCGTGTACCCGTCCGCCGGCAGATCATCGACGCCGAGCACTGCCGCCGCCTCACCGAGATTGATGTCGCCATCCATCAGCCACGATCCGTCCTCACGCTGGACAGCCGCCGGTCGCGCCTCCTCCGGCCGCTCCGGCAGCCTGCCTGCGATCGCCGCGAGCAGATCGAGCGGCGTCACGATCCCGTCGATGTCACCGTATTCGTCCACCACGATCGCCATGTGCACCCGGCTCTTGCGCAGCTGCTCGAGGAGATCGAGCGCCGGCAGGTTCGGCGCCACGAAGAGCGGTGTCTCGATCGCTCCGGAAAGGTTGCGCGCGCCCGCGTGGTGGAGCGCGAGCACGTCCTTGACGTGAACGACTCCGATCACGTCATCCTTGTCGTCGCCAACGACCGGATAGCGCGAATGCTGCTCCCGATCGATGATGTCGATCACCTCCTCGACCGGGGTCGAGATATCGAGGAAGACGACGCCGGGGCGCGGCACCATCAGCGCGCGCACCGGCTGGTCGGCAAAGCGGATCACCCGCTCCAGCATCTGCCGCTCCGCCTCGTGGAAGACGCCGCTCTCGGCGCCTTCGGCGATCAGCGCCTTGACCTCTTCCTCGGTCACGGTGCTCGGCGGTGGCTGCTCCGCGCCGAGGAGCCGGAGGACGGCGTTGGTGGACATGCGCAGGAACCAGACCACGGGACGGCCGGCATGGGCGAGGATGGTCATCGGCAGCGCCACCCGCATCGCAAAGATTTCAGCATTCTGCAGCGCGAGCCGCTTGGGAACGAGCTCGCCGATGATCAGCGAGGCATAGGTGGTCAGCATGACGACGATGGCGATCGCGACGGTATTGGCAATGCCGGCGAACGCCGGGATCTCGCGCAGCACCTCGGCGAGCGGCGCGCCGAGGACGGTGCCGCTATAGGCGCCGGCGACGATGCCGATGAGCGTGATCCCGACCTGGACCGTGGACAGGAAGCCGGTCGGATCCGCCGTGAGGGCAAGCGCGCGCGTGGCGCCACGGTTGCCGCGCCGTTCCATCTGTCGGAGCCGCCCTCGCCGCGACGAGACGATGGCAAGCTCGCTGAGGGCGAAAAAACCGTTGAGAACGATCAGGAGAAGAACGATCGCGATTTCCAGGTAGGGCATCTGCCTCGGCTTCCGCTGGCCCGCATCACGAGCCCGTGATTCATGCCGCGTCCCGCGCGTGGCGTCCAGAGGCCCGGCCGGCAAATGCATGTTCAAGGGGACGAGGACACGCTCAGTTGGTGCCGAAAAGCCCTCGCATCACGCTGTCCACCACTGAGCGCACGGCGGCATCCACGCTCTCGACCGTGCTCGGCCCCGTAGCGGGCGGCGCAGGCTGCGCGCCGTCGTTGCTCGCGACAAGGCCTTCCTGCCCGGAGAAGGGTTGCGGCACGATGACCGGCAACGGGCTCGGCGGGAGCCCCTCGTGCACGCGCACCATCGTCTCGCGCCAGATCTCCGCGGGCAGGCCGCCGCCGGTCACGCCGGTCAGCGGCGTGTTGTCATCGTAGCCCATCCAGACGCCGGCAACGTAGTCGGCGGTGAAGCCAATGAACCAGGCGTCGCGTGCCGCCGAAGTCGTGCCGGACTTGCCGGCGGCGGGCCGTCCCTCGAGCCGGGCACGCCTTCCGGTTCCCTTCTCGATCACCTGCTTCATCATCCAGGTCAGCATGCCGGCCGAATTCTCGTTGAGGACCCGGACCGGCTGTTCGCGGTCGCCGCCCATCACCTTGCTGCCGTCTGCCCGCAGGCGCACTTCGCGGATCCCGTAGGGACGGGCCCGCATGCCGCTGTTCAGGATACCGGCATAGGCGCCCGTGATCTCGAGCAGCGTCACCTCCGACGCGCCGAGCGCGATGGCGGGACCATCGGCGATCGGACTCGTGATGCCGAGGTCCCGCGCCACCGCCTTCACCCGCTCGCGCCCGACCTTCTCGGTCACCCGTACCGCCGAAGTATTGATGGAGTTGACGAAAGCCTCGGTCAGCGTGATCCTCCCCCGGAAGCCGCGGTCGTAGTTCTGCGGCGTCCACGGCCCCGAGCCGGGAACGTTGATCGTCATCGGCTCGTCGATCACCCAGTCGTAGGGATGACCCCCCGATTCCAGCGCCGCGGCATAGACGAAGGGCTTGAAGAGCGAGCCCGGCTGGCGCAGGGCCTGGGTCGCGCGGTTGAACTGGCCGGCGGTTGCGCCCTCCGTGCGGCGGCCGCCGACCATCGCCCTCACCGCGCCGTTGCGCGACATCACCACGATCGCTGCCTGCGCCTCCGAGCCTTCGCGCACCTTGGTCTCGAAGACATGGGCAAGGGCTGCCTCCGTCGCCCGCTGCACGCGGTTGTCGAAGGTGGTGAGAATCTCGACATCCTCGCTGGTGGACTTGGTGAGAAATGCCGGCCCTGCCGTCATCACCCAGTCCGCGAAATAGCCGCCCGCCCGCGCTTCCGCCGCTGCCGAGAGCTGCGCCGGTCGTGCCCGTGCGGCCTCGGCTTCCGCTGCAGTGAGATGGCCCACCTCCTCCATCACGTTGATGATCGTGTTCGCCCGGTTCTGCGCCTCCGCGAGATCGTTCGTCGGTGCGTACCGTGACGGCGCCCTGAGGAGCCCGGCCAGCATCGCCGCCTCTGCGGCGTTCACGTTTGTCGCGGACTTGCCGAAATACCGCTGCGCCGCCGCCTCGAACCCGGTCGCCCCGGCGCCGAGATAGGCCCGGTTGAGGTAGATCGACAGGATCTCGTCCTTGGTGAACTTCAACTCGAGCGCCAGCGCCGCCGGGATTTCCTTGATCTTGCGCTCGAGGGTGCGGGTGTTGTCGAACCAGATCAGCTTCGCCACCTGCTGCGTGATCGACGAACCGCCCTGAACGGTGTACCCCGCGCGCAGATTGACGAGCGCCGCCCGCAGCATGCCGCGCAGATCGATCCCGAAGTGGCTGTAGAACCGGCGATCCTCCGTCGCTACCACCGCCTCGACCAGATCGGGCGAGACCGCATCGACCCGCGTCACCGCCCCCTGATCCCCGCGCCAGGCGAAGACCTGATCGTTCGCATCGATGAGCGTGACCGACCCGCGGTCGCGCGCGTCGAGCAGGGCCGGGTAATCCGGCAGCCGGACATAGTAATAGGCGATCATGAGCGCGAGGACGGCGGCCACCACCATCCCCAGTCTGAGCGCCACGTGCCAGACCAGCCGGAAAACGGTGGCGAAGAAGCCTCTCAACGCCCGCTCTACCCGCCCGGCGCCATTGCGCGCCTTGCGCGGTTGCCTGCTCTTTCGGGGCATCCGCCCACCTGCCCTTGTTTCTTTGCGCGGCACCATAGCTCGCGCCGTGCGCGACTTCCAGCGCTCCAGGATTGATCTCGCGCTGTTGTTTACGGCCTAGGCCCGCCGGGCATTGTGGTAATGCCTTGCGCACTTCCATCCCGGTCCGGAATGCCCCTTGCCGGCC
>CAYMOD010000191.1:0-4999 GCA_964391945.1 uncultured Rhodobacterales bacterium
CGACCACCTGCCAGCTGGTCCAGCCTTCCGGCATGGTGAAGCGGCGGAAGTAGTTCGAACCCTCGTGCATCAGCCGGAGGATGTCCTCCATCGATGACCGTGCGGCGATCTCGTACTCCCCGAAGCGCAGCCCCTCGTCGAGGCTGGAATAGCGCGCGCCGATGCGAAAGATCATCGGATTGTCGATCGCGCCCGCCTCCTCGAGGATGCGGGCGATCGTCGCGAGACCGGCGCCGCGCTCGACCTCGATCACCACCGGCTCCTCGAGCGGGCCGGCGGCGCGGAACTGCGACTGGCCCCAGACCACGATCCCGAGGAGCAGGAGCAGGCCGAGGATCAGGAGGCTGAGGATGTTCGCCGCGAGGTGCCGCATCATGGCCGGGTCTCACTCAGAGCCGCTTGAGCACCAGCGAAGCGTTGGTGCCGCCGAAGCCGAAGGAATTGGAAAGGACCACGTTGATCTCGCGGCGCACCGCCTCGTGGGGCGCAAGGTCGATCGGAGACTCGATGCTCGGGTTGTCGAGGTTGATCGTCGGCGGTGCCACCTGATCACGGATCGCCAACGCGCAGAAGATCGCCTCGACCGCGCCGGCCGCGCCGAGGAGGTGGCCGATCGCGCTCTTGGTCGAGCTCATCGTGACCTTGCCGGCGGCGTTCCCCATCAGCCGTGCGACCGCGCCGAGTTCGAGCTCGTCGCCGGCAGGCGTCGAGGTGCCGTGGGCATTCACGTAGTCGATCCCGGCGGGTTCGAGGCCGGCATTCCCGAGTGCGGCAGCCATCGCGCGGTAGCCGCCCTCGCCTCCGGGTGCCGGGGCGGTGATATGGTAGGCGTCGCCCGACATGCCGTAGCCCGCAACCTCGGCATAGATCTTCGCGCCGCGTGCGCGCGCATGTTCGAGTTCCTCGAGTACGACGATGCCCGCGCCTTCGCCCATCACGAAACCGTCGCGGTCACGGTCATAGGGGCGCGACGCCTTCTCCGGCTGGTCGTTCCAGTGGGTGGAGAGCGCCTTGCAGGCGGCAAATCCGGCGATGCCAAGCTCGGAGATCGCAGCCTCGGCACCGCCGGCGACCATGACATCGGCGTCGCCGAAGCCGATCATCCGGGCGGCGTCGCCAATCGCGTGGCTGCCGGTCGAGCAGGCGGTGACGACCGCGTGATTCGGCCCCTTGAACCCGTAGCGGATCGAGACGTGCCCGGAGCAGAGGTTGATGAGCGCGCCCGGGATGAAGAAGGGCGAGACCCGCCGCGGCCCTTTTTCCTTGAGCGTGATTGCAGTGTCGGCGATGGTCGAGAGGCCCCCGATCCCCGATCCGATCATCACACCGGTGCGGAGGCGCTCCTCCTCGTCCTCGGGCTTCCAGCCGGCATCGGTGAGCGCCTGCTCCGCCGCTGCCACCGCGAAGAGGATGAAGGGATCGACCTTGCGTCGGTCCTTGGCCTCCATCCAGTCGTCGGGATTGAAGGTGCCGTCGGAGCCGTCGCCGAAAGGCACCTCGCAGGCGACCTGGCAGGCGAGATGCGAGGGATCGAACCGGCTGATCCGGCCCGCGCCGGATTGACCGGCAATGAGCCGTGACCAGGTCTCCTCGACGCCTGAGGCGAGAGGCGAAACCATCCCCATTCCTGTGATCACCACGCGCCGCATGGACTGTCCTTCCCGCGTCAGTGAAAGCTCCACCCCGTTTAGCGTGAAAGCCGCCGGAGCAACAAGGTCGCTCCGGGCCGTCGTCACACGGGGCTACTGCCCTATGTAGAACAGGAGGAGGGCCGAAGCGAAGAGGATCACCACCGCGAGGAAATCCCGGCCCATCTCCCTCACCGTCGGATTGCGCCGCTCCAGGAGCCCGACCATGAAGATGCCGATCAGCGCCGAGCCGCGGAACGCCGAGATCGTCTCGAAACCGCTGATCTTGTTGATCATCGCGCGGTCGGCGAATACGGCGTCGGCAGGGAGGATGAGCGACAGGTTGGCGAAGCTGGTCCCGAACGCCTGCCAAGGCCATCTTGCCGCACCGGACTCTGAGCGCAGCTAGAGCACTTTCCGGGCCGATTGCATCGGAACGGGCGCTCCATCTTGCTGACGGGTCGCGATTTCCGGGTCAGCAGATGGGTCCACCTGCTTGGAAATCGCGCCATGCGATTTTTCCGGCCGGCTGGCGCAGCCGAGCCGCGGTCCGGATCCGCGGTCATGCAGATGGATGGAAGGGCGTGCCCCCATGATCGGATCTGTGGGCGGACGCTGGTCGCATGATTCCGGGCCGTGCCAATCGGGCAGCAATGCAGCCCTTGGAATACGGAAGCGGCGCCCGGCTTCCCGGCCGCCGCCCCGGATTGCGCGCAGTTAAGCTCCCGTCAGGAGGAAGCGTTCTGCTCGATGAATTTGACCGCGTCGCCGTAGGTCTGGATCGTCTCGGCCGCGTCGTCCGGGATCTCGATCCCGAACTCCTCCTCGAACGCCATCACCAGCTCGACCGTGTCGAGGCTGTCCGCGCCGAGATCGTCGATGAAGGACGCGTTCTCCGTGACCTTGGCCTCGTCCACGCTAAGGTGCTCCACGACAATCTTTTTGACGCGCTCTGCGATATCGCTCATTTTGTCTTCCTCAATTGCGGTCGAGTTCCCGACGGGCCTCAATCTCACCAGTACCCGTTGCCCTGACACGCGCAACGTTCGCCGCCCGAGCGCGGGCGACCCCGACAGTGGGCGCGCCTATAGCACACCGGACAGCCATGGCAAATGCCAATGCAGGCCTCCGGTTCCTCCCGGCCGGGAGCTTTGTCGGGATGACCCTGGGCCATGGGCCATATCAGACCGGTTGCCTGTCCTGCCTTTCACTTTCTATCACTTTCTATATCATCGGATTCAGGATAGAGATCGGACAACTTGAAAATCCATGCGGAGGACAGGATCGCCATGAAAGACACCTTATCCAAGAGCGGTTTCTTCACAGAGAGCCTCGCCGAGAGCGATGCTGATCTTTTCGCTGCGATGCGCAACGAGCTCGAGCGTCAGCGGGACGAGATCGAACTGATCGCGTCGGAGAATATTGTCAGCCGCGCCGTGCTCGAGGCGCAGGGCTCGGTGCTTACCAACAAGTACGCCGAAGGCTACCCCGGGCGGCGCTACTACGGCGGCTGCCAGTATGTGGACGTGGTCGAGGAGCTCGCGATCGCGCGCGCCTGCAAGCTCTTCAATTGCAAATACGCGAATGTGCAGCCGAATTCCGGCAGTCAGGCGAACCAGGCGGTATTCCTTGCCCTCCTGCAGCCGGGTGACACCTTCCTCGCCATGGACCTCTCCGCGGGCGGACACCTGACGCACGGCGCGAAGCCCAACATGTCGGGCAAGTGGTTCAAGCCGGTCCATTACGGCGTGCGCAAGGAGGACAGCCGCATCGACTACGATGCGATCGCCGAACTTGCGCGGGAGCACAAGCCGAAGCTCATCATCGCCGGCGGCTCGGCGATTCCGCGAATCATCGACTTCGCGAAGTTCCGGGCAGTCGCCGACGAGGTCGGGGCCTATTTCATGACCGACATGGCCCATTTCGCCGGACTTGTCGCCGCGGGCCATCATCCGAACCCGCTCGACCACGCGCATGTGGCGACGACGACGACGCACAAGACCCTGCGGGGGCCGCGCGGCGGCATGATCGTGACGAACGACGAGGCGCTCGCCAAGAAGTTCAATTCGGCGATCTTCCCCGGCCTCCAGGGCGGGCCGCTCATGCATGTCATCGCCGGCAAGGCGGCGGCCTTCGGCGAGGCGCTGCGCCCGGAGTTCAAGGAATACCAGGGCCGGGTGATCGAGAACGCGCGCATCCTCGCCGAGACGCTGGTGCAGGGCGGGCTCGATATCGTGACCGGCGGGACCGACACGCACGTGATGCTGGTCGACCTGCGCCCGAAGCGGGTGAAGGGCAACGACACGGAGAAGTCGCTCGGCCGTGCCCATATCACCGTCAACAAGAACGGCATCCCGTTCGATCCGGAGAAGCCGACGGTGACCTCGGGCGTGCGGCTCGGCTCGCCAGCGGGCACGACGCGCGGCTTCGGCACCGCCGAGTTCCGCGAGATCGGCGAGCTGATCGTGCAGGTGGTCGATGGCCTCGCCGCCAACGGTCCGGAGGGGAACGGCGCCGTCGAGGCGGAAGTGCTCGCGCGGGTGAAGACGCTCTGCGAGCGCTTCCCGCTTTACTCCGGGCTCTGACCGGATCCCCGTGGAGGCGCCGGGTGCCGGCGCCTCCACGGAGGCTCCCATGGGCCGGGGCGCCCACGTGTGAAAACCCCCTTAAACCTCTGGTTCCAAGCCTTGGGTAAAACCTGCCCAAGAGTTGACGCCGCCGCGATCGCCGCTGGGACCGGGGTGGAACACGCGCGTGATGGAAGCTTCGGGCTGATCGGCCCGGAGGCGGGGCAGGACGCCCGCCCTTTTGCATGCGTCCGCCCTTTTGCATGCGCTCGGCCAGAGGCGGTTCAGATTTCGAGGCAGATCTTGCCAAAGTGCCGGCCGGATTCCTCGAAACGGAAGGCCGCGGCGGTTTCCGCGAGCGGGAAGCTCCGGTCGATCACCGGCCGGAACGGCATCACCTCGAGCGCGCGGACAAAATCCTCCTGATGCTTGCGGCTGCCGACGATGAGGCCCTGAAGCCGCTGCTGGCGCGCCATCAGGAGAGCGGTCGGAACCTCGCCGCCGCTGCCGGTGAGGATACCGATGAGGGCGATGTGGCCGCCGATGCGGCAGGCGGTGATCGACCGCGGAAGCGTGCCGGGGCCGCCCACCTCGATGACGTGATCGGCGCCGCGGCCATGGGTGAGGGCGAGGACTTCGGCTTCCCAGTCCTCGCGCGCACGGTAGTTGATGGTCGCGTCGGCGCCGAGGTCGCGCGCGCGTGCGAGCTTCTCGTCCGAAGATGAGGTGATGATGACGCTTGCGCCTGCCGCCTTCGCGATCTGGAGCGCGAAGATCGAGACGCCGCCGGTGCCGAGCGCCAGC
>CAYMOD010000192.1:0-4987 GCA_964391945.1 uncultured Rhodobacterales bacterium
TCGCCGGCATCCCCTCGCCCTTCACCGCGACCCGTTACCACAGCCTCGCCATCGACCGGGCGAGCCTGCCCGAGACGCTCAGGGTGACGGCGGAAGTGGCGGACGGCACGATCATGGGGCTCGCACACCGCGAGCTGCCGATCCACGGCGTCCAGTTTCATCCCGAGTCGATCGCTTCCGAACACGGCCACGATCTGCTCCGGAATTTCCTCGACCTCGCCCGCCGCCCGGTGCCGGCATGAGCGAGCCGCTGAAGCCCCTGATCACGCGCGCCTGCGAGGGACCGCTCAGCCGCGTGGAGGCCGAAACTGCCTTCGCCGCGATCATGGAAGGCGACGCCACGCCCGCCCAGATCGGCGGCTTCCTGATGGCGCTGCGCACCCGGGGCGAGACCGTGGACGAATACGCCGCCGCCGCGACGGTGATGCGGGCGAAATGCGTCCGCGTCGCGGCGCCCGCGGGCGCGATCGACATCGTCGGCACCGGGGGCGACGCCAAGGGCACGCTCAACATCTCGTCCGCCGCCGCCTTTGTTGTCGCGGGAGCGGGCGTGCCGGTCGCGAAACACGGCAACCGCAATCTCTCGTCCCGCTCGGGTTCGGCGGATGTCCTGACGGAGCTCGGGATCGCCGTGATGGTCGGCCCCGAGATTGTCGAGCGCGCGCTGCGCGAGATCGGGATCGGCTTCATGATGGCGCCGGTCCATCACCCGGCGATGCGCCATGTCGGCGGTCCGCGGGTCGAGCTCGGCACCCGCACGATCTTCAACATCATCGGCCCGCTCACCAACCCCGCCGGCGTGCGCCGCCAGCTCACCGGAGCCTATTCCCGCGCCGTGATCCGCCCGATGGCCGAAACGCTCGCCGTCCTCGGCAGCGAGCGCGCCTGGGTGGTGCACGGCGGCGACGGCACCGACGAGCTCTCGATCGCGGGCCCGAGCACCGTCGCCGCGCTCGAAGACGGTACCGTGCGCGAGTTCGAGCTTCATCCCGAGGAAGCCGGCCTCCCCGTCCACCCGTTCGCCGGCATCGTCGGCGGCAGCCCAGCCGAGAACGCCGCGGCGCTGCGCTGCCTGCTCGCGGGCGAGGCTTCGGCCTACCGCGACGCGGTGATCCTCAACGCCGCCGCCGCCCTTGTCATCGCCGGCCGCGCCGCGAATCTGCGCGAGGCCGCCGTCCTCGCCGCCGAGAGCATCGATTCCGGTGCCGCCCGCGCCAAGGCCGAAGCCCTCGCCGCGCTGACGAACGCTCCCGAGAGGGACGCCGCCGAACCATGACCATCCTCGACCGCATCAGAACCTACAAACTTGAGGAAATCACCCGGGGCAAGGCCGAAAGACCCCTTGCGACGCTCGAGGCCGCGGCGCGCGAGGCTCCCCCCGTCCGCCCCTTCGCCCGCGCGCTCGCGGACGCTGCTCGCACCGGCTACGGGCTCATCGCCGAGGTGAAGAAGGCGAGCCCCTCCAAGGGCCTCATCCGCGCCGATTTCGACCCCGCCGCCCATGCCCGCGCTTATGAGGCGGGCGGCGCCGCCTGTCTTTCGGTCCTGACCGACGCGCCCTCCTTCCAGGGCTCGCCCGACTATCTGCGCGCCGCGCGTGCCGCCACCGCGCTCCCGGTCCTGCGCAAGGACTTCCTCTACGACCCGTGGCAGGTCGCGGAATCCCGCGCCATGGGTGCGGACTGCATCCTCATCATCCTCGCCTCCGTCTCCGACGCGCAGGCGGTCGAACTCGAATCCGCCGCGCGCGATTGGGGTATGGACGTCCTCCTCGAGGTCCACGACGAAACCGAGCTCGACCGCGCCCTCGCGCTCGGCTCGCCCCTTGTCGGCATCAACAACCGCGATCTCCACAGTTTCGAGACATCGCTCGACACCACCCGCCGCCTCGCGCCACGGGTGCCGGAGGACCGCCTCACCATCTCCGAATCCGGCCTCTTCTCGTCGGCCGATCTCGCCGGCCTCGCCCGCGCGGGCGTCCGCGCCTTCCTGATCGGCGAGAGCCTGATGCGCGAGGCGGATGTCGAAGCCGCAACCCGCAGCCTCCTCGCCGATCCGGTGCCGGCATGAGCGGCAATCTCACCCATTTCGACGAATCCGGCGCGGCTCACATGGTCGATGTGTCGGAGAAACCGGTCACCCACCGCACCGCGATCGCGCGGGGTGCGGTGCGCATGGACCCCGCGACGCTTACCCACATCACCGAAGGCACCGCGAAGAAGGGCGACGTCCTCGGAGTCGCCCGCCTTGCCGGAATCATGGGTGCGAAACGCACCGCCGATCTCATCCCGCTCTGTCATCCGCTTGCGCTCAGCAAGGTGACGCTCGACCTCCGCGCCGATCCCGGCGCCTCCCGCGTCGTGATCGAGGCCACCGTCAAGACTACCGGCCAGACCGGCGTCGAGATGGAGGCGCTGACCGCCGTCTCCGTCGCCGCCCTCACCGTTTACGACATGCTGAAGGCCGTTGACCGCGCCATGGTGATCGAGGAGGTCCGCCTCGCCTACAAGGAAGGCGGCAAGTCCGGCCGCTACGAGGCCCGCTGATGGCCCTATCTTCATCTTCGGCTGATCCATTCCGATCGTGGAGCATGGCCCCGGCCCGTGCGCAGGCACGGGCAGCGCCTGACCGCTTCTCGCACCAAAGGCATGCCTCCGGCACATCAGGCCGAAGACGTGCCTTCGGCACGATGCGGGCGCTCTGGCGCCCACTCACGGCAGGTCGTTGGCCGTGTCTTCTCCGAATTCATTCAGCGGAAGCGGCATGATATCCGTCGAGGAGGCCCACCATCGCCTGATGGCACTCTTCGCGCCCGTCGGTACCGAGACGATACCGCTCGCCGACGCCGGTGGCCGTGTCCTCGCCGCCGACATCGTCGCCGCCCGCGACCAGCCGCCGTTCCCGGCTTCAGCGATGGATGGATACGCCGTGCGCGCGGCGGATCTTGCCGCGGGCAGGCCGCTCCGGGTGATCGGCGAAGCGCCGGCCGGTCGCCGCTATCAGGGTGCTCTCGGCCCGGGGGAGGCCGTGCGCATCTTCACCGGCGCGCCCGTGCCCGAAGGCGCCGATATCATCCTGATTCAGGAAGACGCCGAACGCACGGGCGATATCATCACGCCTCGCCCCGGCCACGGGGACACCCACCACATCCGCCCCGCGGGGGCGGATTTCGCGCGTGGCGACCGCATCGTCGCTCCGCGCCGCCTCACGCCCGCCGAGATCGCACTCGCCGCCGCGATGAACGCGGGCACGGTCACCGTCGCGCGCAGGCCGGTCGTGGCCCTCATCCCCACCGGCGACGAGCTCGTCTGGCCCGGCGAAAGCCCCGGCCCCGACCAGATCCTCTGTTCGAACAACTTCGGTCTCAAGGCGATGCTCGAGGCCGAGGGTGCGGAGGTCCGCCTCCTTCCGATCGCACGCGATACGGCCGAAAGCCTCGGCTCGGCCTTCGATCTGGCGGCCGGCGCCGATCTCGTCGTCACCCTCGGCGGCGCCTCGGTTGGCGACCACGACCTCGTTCAGGCGACCGCGCTCGCGCACGGGCTCACCCTCGATTTCTACAAGATCGCGATGCGGCCGGGCAAACCGCTGATGGCAGGCCGCTTCGGCGCGCTGCCGCTCGTCGGGCTGCCTGGAAACCCGGTTTCAGCGATGGTCTGCGGGCATCTGTTTCTCCGACCAGCGGTACGCGCCATGTCCGGCCTCGATGCCGCGCTCCCTCTGCCCCTGCCCGCGACACTCACCGGACCGCTCGGACCGAACGGCCCGCGCGCCCATTACATGCGCGCCGTGGTCGAGGCCGGCGCATCCGGCTGGCGCTGCACGCCGTTCGAGCGGCAGGACAGTGCGCTTCTCTCCGTTCTCGTTGATGCGAACGCGCTGCTGATCAGGCCCCCGCACGATCCGGCGCGGGAGGCCGGCGCAGAAGTCGCCTTCATGCCTCTCTGAGCCCCTACCAATTTCAACTTCAAGATAACTTGACACAAAAGGCGAACGTTAATAGAACATAAAGCCAGCTCCTTGAGGCGGATGAATGGCGATGCTGACCCGAAAACAACACGATCTCCTCAATTTCATCCACGCGCGCATGCAGAAGGAGGGGATTCCCCCCTCCTTTGACGAGATGAAGGACGCGCTCAACCTCCGTTCCAAATCCGGCATCCATCGCCTGATCCTCGCGCTCGAGGAGCGGGGCTTCATCCGCCGCCTTGCCCACCGCGCCCGCGCGATCGAGATCGTCCGCCTGCCCAAGGGGTTCGATGGCTCCGGTTCCCAGCCGGATGTGATCGACGGCAACGTGCCGGAACGACCCACCGTCCTTGTCCGGTCCGAGGCCGCCGCGATGGAACTGCCGATGATGGGCCGCATCGCCGCCGGTGTCCCGATCGAGGCGATCCAGCAGATCTCGCATTCGGTCTCGGTGCCTACGGCGATGATGTCGCGCACCGGCCGGCACTACGCGCTCGAGGTCAAGGGCGATTCGATGATCAACGCCGGTATCAACCACGGCGACATTGTGGTGATCCGCGAGCAGGGCATCGCCGACAATGGCGATATCGTCGTCGCTCTCGTCGAGGAGCAGGAGGCGACGCTCAAGATCTTCTGCCGCCGCGGGCGGACCATCGCCCTTGAAGCTGCCAATCCCACTTACGAGACCCGGCTCTACCAGGATCACCAGGTCCGGGTGCAGGGCAAGCTCGTCGGCCTGATCCGCAGCTACTGACCCGCCGCGCGCCCGGTCTTTGATCTTCCGAGAGAGCGGTTCCACGGAGCTGTTAACGAACAGTCAGGTTGATCACAGCTTGAAATCAAAGGTTTAAGAGGAATCTCACACGCAGGTGCTTCTTGACCCACGCGGGTTCTGGTGATGTTGCCACCGCTGGATATTGGCCCCGGTTCCTGCGTGAGCTTCTGCTACACGCCATCGTCCGCCGGGAGGTTCGCCCGTGCTCGATGCCTACCTGCGGCCGCTGATCGACCCACCGCT
>CAYMOD010000193.1:0-4968 GCA_964391945.1 uncultured Rhodobacterales bacterium
GCGTCGTCCAGACGATGTTCTGCGACGGGTCCTTGATGTCGCAGGTCTTGCAGTGAACGCAGTTCTGGAAGTTGATCTGGAACCGCGGTTTGCCCGAATCGTCGCGCACCACCTCGTAGACGCCGGCGGGACAATAGCGCGTGGCCGGCTCGTCGAACTGCGGCAGGTTGATGTCGATCGGCACCCGCGGATCCTTCAGCACCAGGTGGCAGGGCTGGTCCTCGGCGTGGTTGGTGAAGGAATAGGCGACATTGGTCAGCCGGTCGAAGGAGAGGACGCCGTCGGGCTTCGGGTAGTCGATCGGCGCGAAATGCTCGGCCCGCTGCGTTGCCTCGGCGTCCGACTTGCCGTGTTTGCGGGTGCCGAAGAGCGACCGCCCCTTGAGCCAGCGCGAGGTCCACATGTCGATGCCCCCGAGCGCCAGCGAGGCGGTGGCCCCCATGCTCGACCAGAGCGGTTTCACGTTGCGCACGGGCTTGAGATCGGCGGCGATCGGTCCCGTCTCGACCGCCTCCGGATAGGCCGAAAGCTCGTCCCCTGCCCTTCCGGCGGCGATGGCTTCATGGGCGGCCTCGGCGGCGTGGATGCCGGAGAACATCGCGTTGTGATTGCCCTTGATGCGCGGCACGTTGACCATGCCGGCGGCGCAGCCAAGGAGCGCGCCGCCCGGGAAGACGAGTTTCGGCAGCGACTGCCAGCCGCCCTCGGTGATCGCGCGGGCACCATAGGCGACGCGCTTGCCGCCCCGGAGCACGTCGGCGATCAGCGGATGGTGTTTGAACTGCTGGAACTCGCGATAGGGGTCCAGATACGGATTCTCGTAATTCAGATGCACCACGAAGCCGAGATACACCTGATTGTTCTCGGCGTGGTACATGAAGGAGCCGCCGCCCGCATTGTTGCCGAGCGGCCAGCCCATCGTATGGGTGATCTGGCCCAGCCGGTGCGCCTGCGGGCGGATCTCCCAGATCTCCTTCATGCCGATGCCGAATTTCTGCGGCTCGCGGCCATCCGAAAGCCCATGCCGGGCGATCGCGTGTTTGGTGAGATGGCCGCGCGCACCTTCGGCGAGGAAGACGTATTTCCCGTGCAGCTCCATTCCGGGCTCGTAATTCGGCCCAGGCGTGCGGTCCGCGTTGAGGCCGAATTCGCCGACGACGACACCGGAGAGGCGCTCGCCCTCGTAGACGGCCTCGGACGCGGCCATGCCGGGGAAGATCTCGACGCCCAGCTCCTCGGCGATGCCGGCGAGCCAGCGGCAGACATTGCCCATCGACACGATATAGTTGCCGTGGTTCGACATCAGCCGCGGCATCGGCCAGTTCGGGATGCGGAGCTGCCCGCCCTCGCCGAGGAGATAGAACCGGTCGGCCGTGACCTCGGTGGTGATCGGGGCGCCGCGCTCGCGCCAGTCCGGCAGGAGGCGATCGAGGCCCACGGGATCGAGCACCGCGCCCGAGAGGATATGCGCGCCGATCTCCGATCCCTTCTCGAGCAGGACGACCGACAGATCGGGGTCGAGCTGCTTGAGGCGGATTGCGGCGGAGAGGCCGGCGGGACCGCCGCCGACGATGACCACGTCATAGTCCATCCGCTCGCGCTCGATCTCCGTCATGGCGCCCTGCTCCTGCTCCGGCATCCTTGTGCGCCACCTAACGCGAGGGGGTCCGCCGGTCAATCTTGACGCCACTTCCGGCGCGAGCGGATACGGCGCTTTCGCTTGAACCGGCGTGGCCACCTTCCTACACTCCGCTCCGGCCCGGAGGGTTCCGGGCGGCGGGCGAGGCCGGGCTGATGCCGCGGCCCGCTTTTTGTTATTCAGTGTGCCAGATACGGGCGGCCGCGGCGCGCGGCCCCTGCGAGGAGATGGGGATGGAGAAGGTGCCGCTGACGGCAAAGGGGTTCGCCCAGCTCGACGCCGAGTTGAAGAAGCTGAAGTCGATGGAGCGCCCGGCGGTGATCCAGGCGATCGCCGAGGCCCGCGACCACGGCGACCTCTCGGAGAACGCCGAATACCATGCCGCGCGCGAGAAGCAGAGTTTCATCGAGGGTCGGATCAAGGAACTCGAAGGGGTGATCGCCCGTTCGGAGGTGATCGACGTCTCCAGGCTCTCCGGCGCGGTGAAATTCGGCGCGACGGTGGTGCTTCTCGACGAGGATACCGAGGCGAAAAAGACCTTCCAGATCGTCGGCGAGCAGGAGGCGAACATCGAGGCGGGGCTTCTCAACGTGCGATCGCCGCTCGCCCGCGCCCTGATCGGCAAGGAGGAGGGCGACAGCGTCGACGTGCACACCCCCGGTGGCGTGAAGAGCTACGAGATCCTCACGGTAAGGTACGTTTGAGCACGATGGCGCGGCTCGGCCTCGACACTCTCGACCTGAAGGCGCTGGTCGGCCGGTTCTGGACGACGAGCCGGGTGAACCGGGTGGCAATCCTTGCCGGCATGCTCTGGGCGGTGCTGGTCCTCTCCTATGCCGGCGGCTATTTCGGCGGCGCCGCGGCCGGGCAGGCGCGAGGGACGGCGTTCCTCGATGCGGTGTTCTTCCTGGTGGCGCTCACCCTGCCGCTCGGCCTCATCACCCTCGCCGCCTGGCTCGCGGCCGAGCTCGCGCGCCAGCGCACGGCGGTGGCGGAGCTGGTGATGGCGGCGACGCCGCTTTCGGAGGCGCTGGCCGAGACCCGGGCCTCGCTCAGGGAGGACGGGCCGCTGACACCGCGCGAGGTGGAACGCGTGGTGGCGGGCGCGCTTGCCGAGGTGCAGGCGGAGATTCGCCGCGAGATCGGCGGCGCGGTCGAGGGAAGATTCGCCGAGCTTGCCGAGGCGCAGCAGCGAATCGAGAAACTCCTCGTTTCACGCGCAAGCCCGGGCGGCGCCGTCCGCCTCACGCCGGCAGCACCGGCGAATCCCAATGCGGCGCGCCAGCCCGAACTCCCGAGCATGGCGGCCGAACCGGCCGAGGAACTCGGCCTCGACGATCTCCTGCGCGCCTTCGACTTTCCGAAGGATGCCGAGGACTGCGAGGGGTTCCGCGCCCTCGGCCGGGCGCTGCGCCACCATAACTTCGCCCAGATGCTGCAAGCGGCGGAGGACGTGATGAACCTGCTTGCCCAGGAAGGCGTCTACATGGACGACCTCGGGCCCGAACCGGCGCCGCCGGAAGCGTGGCGGGCCTTCGCCGAAGGCCGGCGCGGGCCCGAGGTGGACGCCGTCGGCGGCATCCGCGACGAGCGCGCGCTCGCCGTCGTGAAGCGCCTGATGAAATCCGACCCGATCTTCCGCGATACCGCGCTCTTCTTCCAGCGCCGTTTCGACGGCGTGCTCGGCCATCTCGCGGCGCGGCTCGACGACGGGGCGCTCGCGCACCTCGCCGACACCCGCTCGGCGCGGGCCTTCATGCTTTCCGCCCGTGCCTCCGGCTCCTTTGGCTGATTCCCCATCCCGCGCTCGGGGCGGGGACCGGGCCTCCGCCTCCGCCGACAGCCCCGGAGGGCCGGCCACGGCCGGATCCCCGGGGTCCCGCGGCGCGCCTGGAACGGACCGGCGCGGCATCTGGGGCTGGATGCTCTATGACTGGGCGAACCAGCCCTTCTACACGCTGATCCTCACCTTCATCTTCGCGCCCTATTTCGCCGCGCAGGTCGCGGGCGATCCCGTTGCCGGCCAGGCGCTATGGGGAATGGCGGCGGCAATCTCCGGCGCCATGGTAGCGGTGCTTGCGGCACCGCTCGGCGCGATTGCCGATCGCACGGGCGCGCGCAAACCCTGGGTGCTCGCGTTCTCGCTCCCCTTCGTTGCCGGATGCGCCGGGCTCTGGCTTGCCGAACCTGGCATGGCGGAGCCCTTCCCCGTCCTCGTCTTCTTCGCGCTCGCCTATCTCGGCTCGGAATTCTGCCTGATCTTCACCAATGCCATGCTGCCGGGTCTCGGGTCGCGCGGATCTCTTGGCCGGATATCGGGCTCGGGCTGGGCGATCGGCTATCTCGGGGGGCTGCTGTCGCTCGTCCTCATTCTTGTCTTGGTGGCACCCGCACCGGGTTCGGAACGGACGATGGCGGGGCTCGCGCCGGTCTTTGGCCTCGACCCGGCCGGCGGCGAGCCCGAGCGCGCGACCGGTCCCTTCGCGGCCCTCTGGTACATGATCTTCGCCCTGCCGCTCTTCCTCTGGACGCCTGATGCCCCGCGCGGGCGGCTGCGCGGCGCGGTGAGCGCGGGCCTGGGTGACCTTAAAGCCACGATCCGCGGCATCCGCGGGAAGGGCACGCTCCCCCTCTTCCTCCTCGCCTCGCTCTTCTACCGCGACGGGCTTGCCGCACTCTTCGTCTTCGGCGGGATCTTCGCGGCGGGCGTGCTCGGCTGGGGAATGTTCGAACTCGGCGCCTTCGGCCTGCGCGCCTCGGTGACCGGCGCCCTCGGCGCCTGGGCGGGGGGATGGGCCGACGCGCGGCTCGGGCCGAAACCAGTGGTGACGGCCTGCGTCATCGGCCTGATCGGGGTCTGCCTCCTCGTGCTTCTCACCGGGCGCGACGCGGTGGTGTTCATCCCGGTCGCGGCTGATTCCCGCCTGCCCGATACGGTCTTCCTGTTTGCCGGCGCGGCCCTCGGTGCCTTCGCGGGTGCGGTGCAAGCGGCCTCGCGCACGCTTCTCGTCGATCAGGCCGAAGGGCAGATCGCGCCGGCGCAGGCCTTCGGCCTATACGCGCTTTCCGGCAAAGCCACCGCCTTCATCGGCCCGGCCCTGATCGCCGCCGCCACCGGATGGACGGGCTCCCAGCGCCTCGGGGTGAGCCCGGTGATCGCGCAGTTTCTCGTGGGTCTGCTTCTGTTATACTGGGTGAAGGCCGGGACACGCACAGGCATGGAGCCGGAATGAGATTTCTCCCCCTCCTGCTCGCGCTCGCCCTCGGGGCAGGCACGGGCGCCGAGGCGCAGACGGCGCGCGCCCTCTTCTCGTTGGAGGCGAGCCCGA
>CAYMOD010000194.1:0-4967 GCA_964391945.1 uncultured Rhodobacterales bacterium
CAAACCCGGCTTCTGGCTGATCTTCATCGGCTTCAACGTCACCTTCTTCATGATGCACCTGACGGGCCTCCTCGGGATGCCGCGGCGGGTCTTCACCTATCCCGGCCACGAGGGATGGCTCTGGCTGAACGTCCTTTCCTCGATCGGCGGCATGGTGCTGACGATGGGCTTCGCGGTGATCCTCCTCGACCTCGCGCTCCACACCCGCTTCGGGCGGCGCACGCGGCGCAACCCATGGGAGGGGAGCACGCTCGACTGGGCGATCCCGCGGCCGCCCACCTCCTACGCTTTCGCCTCGCTGCCGCGCGTCGGAACCCGCGCCGACCGGCTCGACCCGCGGCAGGTCGGGCGGGAACTGGCGGCAGGCGAAGGCTACCTCGGCCATACCCGCAACGGCTGGCAGGAGACCCTCGGCATCCACATGACGCAGGCCGAGCCGGATCAGGTCATCATCTTCCCGCGTCAGAGCTACGAGCCGTTCGTCACCGCGCTCACCATCGGCGTGACGGTGCTCGCGATGCTCTTCAAACTCTATCCGGTAGCGGTGGCGGGCTTCTTCCTTACCTCCGGGATGTTCGTCTACAGGGCGCAATCGGCCGGGCAGAAGGTGGACCACGGGCCGTTGCCGATCGGTGCCGGCGAGGCGGTGCCGCCACATACCGAGGCCGAGTCGCCGCCGCCCCTGCTCGGGCTGGTGCTGGCCCTGGTCGCCGACGGCACGATCCTCGCCTCGCTGATCTACGCCGCCTTCTACAACTGGCTGGTCGGCGCGAACTGGCCGCCGCCGGAACTCGCAAGCCCGCGCCTTCTCCTCGTCGGCCTTCTGATACTGGCGCTCGCCACTGCCTCCGCCGCCGCCCGGACCGCCCTCCGCGCACTCCGGCGCGGGGCGAGCCCGATCCCGTGGATCGCGGCGGGCGGGCTCGCCGGCATGGGTGTGGTGGCGCTCGCGGCGACGATCCTTGTCGAATTGCCGGACCCGCGTGCGCATGCCCATCCGGCGACGGCGTTCATGCTCGTCGGCTACCTCGGCCTTCACGCCTATATCGGCCTCTTGTTTCTCATCAGCAACGCGCTCCGCTTCCGGGCGGGCTATCTGTCGGCGCGGCGGACGCTCGACCTGCGGCTGACGCGGATCTGGCAGGACTACACCGCGATCAGCGGCATCCTGATCCTTCTCGTCGTGCTGGCGACAGCGGCTCTGGTGCCGCTCGCGGAGGGTCGGCCATGAGGGAGCCGGTGCCCGCCCGGATGCTCTGGCTGGTCGCGGGATTCGTGGTCTGGTCGTCGGCCTTCATCGTGCTCTACTCGCTGCAGGCGCTCGGCTGCGCCTATGGCTGGCCGGACCTCCCGCACCGGATCGTGCTTTTTGCAGTGCTCGGCCTGCATCTCGCGGCGCTCGCGCTCCTTTTCCGCCGGGGCCGGGAGCGGGTGGAGGGGCGTTTCCTCCGCTCGGTCGTGGTATTGACGCTCTGGGCAGCGCTCGCGGCCACCCTTCTCACCTATACGCCGGCGCTCGCGCTCAGCGCCTGCCGCTAGCGCGCTTTCCGATCCGATTGCATCGGACCGGGCCGCTCCATCTTGCTGACCGGTCGCGATTTCCAGGTCAGCAGGTGCGTCCACCTGCTCCGAAAGCGCTCTGGTTCGAAGTCGCTCCAGATGCCGCTCGGCGGCACACCGCCGGAACGGCGCTCCTGCCGCAGGCACCCGCAGATCCCGCCTCGACATCGTGCGGCGCCGTCGCATGATATGGGTGAACGCCTGCCCCCGGAACCGCCATGCAAGCCGAATCCCCCCATCCCCCCGCGCGCATCCTCCTGCTCGTCAACCCGAACGCCCGGCGCGGCAGCGAAGGCGTGGAGGCCGCGGTGCGCACCCTCGAGGCGGGGGGCGCCGAGGTGCGGCTGGAGAGCTTTACCGGTCCGGACGAGGTCGAGGCCGATATCGATCGCTCCGCCGGGGACGTCGACTGCATCGCGGTCGCGGGCGGCGACGGCACGCTCAGCCGCGCCGGCGGCGTGCTGGCGCGCAAGGGCCTGCCGCTTGCGATCCTGCCCTGCGGCACCGCCAACGACCTCGCCCGAACGCTTTTCATCCCCGACGATCTCGCGCAGGCCGCCCGCGTGATCCTTGCCGGGCACCGCCGCCGGATCGACCTCGGCACGGTCAACGGCCATCCGTTCTTCAACGTCGCCTCGATCGGGCTGAGCGCGGAACTGTCGCGCGCGCTCACGAGCGACATCAAGAAACGCTGGGGCAGGCTCGGCTACGCGATCGCCGGCGCCCGCGTCCTCAGCCGCGCGCGGCCCTTCGAGGCCCGGATCACGGGCGGCGACGAGACCGTGGTCGTGCGCACGCTGCAGATCGGCATCGGCAACGGCGTCCATTACGGCGGCGGCAACATCGTCGAGGCCGACGCCGCCATCGATGATGCGCATTTCGACCTCTACAGCCTCGAGGTCCGGAACGTGTGGAAACTGGCGCTGATGCTGCGCACCTTCCGCTCGGGAACGCATGGCGCCTGGAGCGAGGTGCGCACCTCGCGCAGCGACGAGTTCGACATCACCACCCGGCGCCCGATGCCGGTCAATGTGGACGGCGACCTTGTCACCGAGACGCCGGCGCATTTCCGCATCCAGCCCGGGGCGGTGTCGATCTACGCGCCACCACCCCCAACCGCCGGGAGACCATGAAGGATGCAGGCTGTCCGCCCGGACCATCGCCCCCGCATGGTCGGGTTGCGGAAGAGCAGAAAGGACGCGGCTCGACCTTGCCTTTCCACTTCCCCGGATTTCAACTGAAACAAATGTCTCGGCACGCGCATTGTGCCTTGGCAGCTGGAGAAACTGTTGATGTCGAGTCGTAACCGCGATCCCGCGCACTGGATGCTTTCCGAGGCCCTTGCCGCCCTCGCCGAGGCCGAGCGCATGCGCCAGCAGGTCTTCCGGGCACCGCGAAGGAGCGCGTCGGTCGAACCTTCCTGGGAGCCGCCGATCGACATGATCGAGACCGAGCACGAGGTGCTGATCCACGTCGCCCTTCCCGGTGTCGATCCGGACCAGGTCGAGGCGCGGATCGAGGATGGCGCGCTCATCGTCGAGGGGCGGCGCGTGCTGCCGGCCGAACTCCGCCGTGCCGCCATCCACCGGCTCGAACTGCCGCAGGGGAGGTTCGAGCGGCGGATCCCGCTCCCCACGGGGCGCTATGCCGTGCATCACGCCACCGGCAACGGCTGCCTCATCTTCACGCTGGAGAAGCTCGGAGGAATGCCATGAAGCTCCTCGGCGGTTCAAGATCGGGCACGGAAGAGGACCGGCCGGAGAGCGGAGGCACCGGTGAGGTCGTGCCGCTTCCCGACGACGCGCTGATCATCCTGCCGGTCCGCGACACGGTCCTGTTCCCCGGGATCATCAACCCGATCTCGATCGGGCGGCCGAAATCGGTCGCGGCGATCCAGCAGGCGGTGCGCGAGGAACGGCCGATCGGGGTGGTGATGCAGCGCGACCGCGAGGAGGAGGACCCGGGCGCCGGGGGCCTCTACCGCATCGGCACCGTCGCCAACATCGTGCGCTACATCACCGCGCCCGATGGCAGCCACCACATCGTCTGCCAGGGCGTCCACCGCTTCCGCATCCTCGATCTGCTTCCCGGCACGCCCTTCCCGGTTGCCCGCGTGCTGCACCTGCCGGAAGCCGAGAGCCGGCTTCCCGAGGTCGAGGGCCGCTTCCTCCATCTCCAGGCGCAGGCGGCCGAGGCGATCGGCCTCCTGCCGCAGGCGCCGCAGGGCCTCCTCGAATCAGTGCAGTCGATGACCTCGCCCGCGGCGCTCGCGGATCTCTCCGCGGCTTACATGGATCTCAAGCCCGAGGAGAAACAGGAGATCCTGGAAACCATCGACGTTGCCGCGCGCATGGACAAGGTCTCGCGCCTGCTTGCCCAGCGCATCGAGGTGCTGCGCATCTCCCACGAGATCGGCCGCCAGACCAAGGCCGCCTTCGACGAGCGCCAGCGCGAGGCGGTGCTGCGCGAGCAGCTCGCGGCGATCCAGCGCCAGCTCGGCGAGGGCGACGGCAAGGCCGAGGAGGTGGCCGAGCTTTCGGAGGCGATCACCAAGGCCGGCATGCCCGAGGAGGTCGAGCAGCAGGCGCGCAAGGAACTCCGCCGCTACGAGCGGATGCCAGAGGCCGCCGGCGAGGCCGGCATGGTCCGCACCTGGCTCGACTGGCTGATCGAACTCCCCTGGACCCTCCCCGAGGAGAAGCCGATCGACATCGCCGCGGCGCGGGCAATCCTCGACGAGGACCATTACGGGCTCGAGAAGATCAAGACCCGGATCGTCGAGTTCCTCGCCATCCGCAAGCTCGCCCCCGAGGGCAAGGCGCCGATCCTCTGCTTCGTCGGGCCGCCGGGAGTCGGCAAGACCTCGCTCGGCCAGTCGATCGCGCGGGCGATGGGACGGGCTTTCGGGCGCGTGAGCCTCGGCGGCGTCCATGACGAGGCCGAGATCCGCGGCCACCGCCGTACCTATATCGGCGCACTGCCCGGCACCATCATCCAGGGCATCCGGCGCGCGGGCGCGCGCAACTGCGTGATGATGCTCGACGAGATCGACAAGATGGGCCGCGGCATCCAGGGCGACCCCTCGGCGGCGATGCTCGAAGTGCTCGACCCCGAGCAGAACCACACCTTCCGCGACAACTACCTCGGCGTGCCGTTCGATCTCTCCCGCGTCGTCTTCATCGCGACCGCGAACATGCTCGACACCATCCCGGGGCCGCTGCGCGACCGGATGGAGGTGATCAGCCTCGCCGGCTATACCGAGACCGAGAAGCTCGAGATCGCGCGCCGCTACCTCCTGCGCCGCCAGCTCGAGGCGAACGGGCTCACGGCCGAACAGGTCGAGATCACCGATGCGGCACTCCGCGGCATCATCCGCGGCTACACGCGCGAGGCGGGCGTGCGCAACC
>CAYMOD010000195.1:0-4959 GCA_964391945.1 uncultured Rhodobacterales bacterium
AGGTTCCGGTGATCGGCTTGGCCACCTGCCAGACGGCCAGTGCCTGCTTCGCCCGCCTCTTGGCATCGGCGCGACCTCGGCCTCGCGCCGGGCGTCCTCTGTCGGGTCAGGTGGCGTGTAGCTGCCGGGCGTGATACCCGCCGCCGCGAGGATATCGTGAAAGGCGCAGCCGGATTTGCGGCAGATAGCGAGAAGCTTTGTGTCGCCGTCTTCGAGCCCAAGTCCAGTCTGGTCCTTCCGGCCTTCCAGCTGGCAGACTGGGCAGGGTGCAGTGCCGTAATGACCATACCAGCGACCGCCGAGGGCGAGGGTCAAGGTCTGGGCGTTGTTCATGCGTCAGCCCTCCCTTGCCAGCGCCGATAGGCCTCCATCTGGTCGAGGTAGTTCCGGCCACTGCTGAACAGCGGCTCCGGCGCCGACGGCCGAGGCGCCGGGTCAGGCGGCTCGAACCCGGAAACCGCGACTTCCTGAAGATGATCCGCGATCCGCTTGAAGACGGATGCCGCGCGGCCCTTCCAGTCGCTCGCGCTGGTCACAAGGTCTCCATATTCATCGCGCAGGCCGTCGATTTCCGCCGAGTGCTGGTCGTGAACCTCCCGGCTGATCTCGACCAGTTGATGACGGTATTCCTGCAATGCGACGGCATGGCGGCGGGCGTGATCTGGATCTATGTGACGCTCAATTCCGGCCGCTACGATCTTCGCCAGTTCGCCGGAGTGCAGTGCTTCCAGCGCGTCAAGTTCGGTGGCGCCGCGCCCGAAACGCTCCTCGAACTTCGCGCCCCGGCGCTCGCTTTCCTTGATCGGTGTGCGCGGAAGTCGGTAGTCCCTGCACTGCTGCTCCGTCAGAACCAACGGGTCGAGGGTCACGTCCAGGTCTTCGCCGGATTGATGCAGCGCGAACTCGATCTTGCGCGCGACCGCCACCGGCATGGATCGGCCCGCCGGGTCGAAGTCCGAAACATAGAGGATGTGCCCAGGAACGCCGCCCTCCCTCACCCGGTCGAGAAACAGGCGGGTCGAGGTCTCCGACATTTCACCGGCGCCGGTTACGAGGTTCACCCCGTAGCGACGCGCCAGCGGAATGAGGATGCCGTTCATCGTTGTTTTTTCCGCCCATATCTCGACCAGAGCTGGCGGCCCGAAATCGTCGTTGGTGAACTCGATCGCCGGAAGATCGGGGAAGGCCTCATCCAGATCGGCCAGCCACAGGCCGGAATCGTTGATCCGCAATTCGCCCGGCTGGATCGCGTTGAAGTGCGTGATCGGCGGCGGGCTGCCCCGGTCGTCAATAGCGCCCTCGGGGATCAGATGTAGATAACGCGCGTCCCGCGTCGCGTTGACCAGCAGGCTCCACGCGGCGGCAGTGTTCAGGTAGCAGCCGCGCCCGTCCGGCCGCCTGATCTTCGGGTCGGCGGAAACGAGGCGATAGTGAATCCGGCGAACGTGCGTGCCGTGAGCGAAGCCCAGGGCCTGCCAGAGGTCGGCCAGCCATTCGGCGTTGCGGCGCCTCGCGGGTCGGCTCGCGGCCATGAACGGATCATTATTCGGTGTCAGCGCGATCAGTTCATCCTGGCGAACGCCAGCAGCGGCAGCGAGGAAGGCGATCTCGCTCATCACGCGGCCCCCATCAGGCCGCGACGACGGACTTCCGCAAGGATCGCCTCGTCGGGGATTCCGGCCAGCACCTTCGCCACGAGGTCGGTCTTCCCCGACGGCTTGGCGATCGCGACCGTGCGGGTCGTCTCCGTCCCGTGCCGGGTCTTGAAGCGGCGTTCCTCAACGCGGATTTCCGCATTGACGCCCTCGCCAGAAAGTTCGCGGCGCAGCTTGGCAACGGTCTTGTCAGAGGTCGCGGTTCGCTTGGCGATCTCGCGATCCGACCACGATCTCCACTCGGGATCGGTCAGCAGCACGAGGATAGACTTCCGCTTATCCTCCTGCGTGCGGCGCAGGCCGTGCGAGGCGTTCGCCCCAGCGGCGAACAGCATCGCTTTGCGCCGGCTGCCTTGCCGGACCTCTGCCTCGATCCGTTGCCGCCCCTCGGCCTTGTGCGCTTCGTAGCGGTGGAAGCCATCCGCAAGCCAGTTCCGGCCCTCGTCATCGCGGAACACGATCACCGGCGGGAAGGTCGCGCCCTCCGCCAGTGCCGCCGCATATTCCGCAATCGTCGTGCCTGATCCGGCGGCGCGAAGCTGGCAATCCTGATCGGCCAGGATTTCCGCAATCGGGATTGACTCGTTCATCGTGACCCGCTGGGCTGCCGCATGGCGCGGCGCTTGGGCCTGTGCTATGTTCGATATGTCAGCCGCCAATGCATGATGACACACCGTCCCGGTCGCGCCGCCTAGCGCGCCGGGGTTTCGTTTGTCCGCCATCGCTCAAACCTCGATGCCGAGGCTGCGGCGGATACGGCGCGGCGTGCTGACGAGGCGGTTGCCGACGACGGACACGTCAAGGTGTCCGCGGGCGGTGAGATGATAGATCTGGCGCTCGGTCCGGCCGGCCTCTTCCGCGATTCGCCTGGCGCCCCAGATCGGGCGATCGAGTTCGTCGAGATAGTGCGGGGTCGTGTTTTCCACAGCGAGCTCCGTCAATCGAACTCGCCGCGGTCATACATGCTGCCGGGCGAGCTCATGAGTTACATGAGAGCCTGCCCGGGCATTGCCCGTTTCGATCTTCCTCAGCAGCCGCAGGGGTGAGCCGCGCGATCCCCTCTCCGTCCTTGACGCTCCGGGAACCGCTGCCCCGTTCGGCGGAGCGCTGCCTTATATTTCGATCGGCCGGTGGAAACGAGCATTGCCCGCTCCGATGTCGAGTATTACCCGCGGCTCCCGGCCGGGTCAACGTCGTGCTCCGCAGCCCCATCTCATCCCGCGCGCGTCAGTCGTGAATTGCGGGCAGCACCTGCTTTTCGGGCGCAGCGGCATGGTGCATCGGGATGCAACACGGAACCCGGTCGAGCGCAGCGAATCAGGAGGATTTCTGAGGCGTTTACCCGATGCGCCGCCCCGAACATGTTGCATCCGTGTTGCATGGAGCTGCCGGCACTCCGGGAAAATCGTTTGAAATCAATGGGAGCATGTTGCAGCGGATGCAACATGAAATAGGCCGCCCAATCGGCGGCTCACCCTCGCAACATATTGCTTCCGCAGAAGAAATTTTGGTAGCGGAGGAGGGACTTGAACCCCCGACACGCGGATTATGATTCCGCTGCTCTAACCAGCTGAGCTACTCCGCCCCGGGGCCGTCCTCTAATCCCGGGACCAGCCGGCGTCAAGCGCATCCGGCACCCGGGCGGGGCTATCGCATTGGGTCGGGCAGCCCGGAGAAGGTGTCGTGGCCCGGCAGGCTGCTCAGGCTCGGAATTCCTTTGGAAGCGGCCTGCGGTCCTGCGCGAACCCGGCGCAGTTCCCGGCCCCGCAGACCGGACTCTGTGCGTGGTTGCGAGGATGTCGAGCAGGACGTACCGCGGCACATTTCCGGCGGCGGACCGGGAGCCTCCCCCGCCACGCAACGAGGCCATGCGCTCCTTCCTTCGGAACCCATGGCTGAATCCGGATCTGGCAAAAGACGGAAGTCCCGGACTTCAAGGGTGATTCCCATGGCATCCGGGTGGGCGCCTTGCCTCGGCACCGGGAAGTGCCGCCACCCATTCCATCCATCAGAGACATATTCACCAGGAACAATCGGCCGCTCCATGATGTCGGAGGGCACGCGGTCGAGCCCGATCGCCCGGCCACCCGGATGCCGAAACCGGGCATGCGGATGATGCCGCACTCTGCCGACCCGGGCGCGGCGAAGGGGGCGCGGAGCATGACCGCCTCCGGAACGCGAATCGTCGAACCTGCACCTGCCCGTGCGCTCCCGATCGTGGCGGTCATCATCTGCCGTCATCAGCGGCATGACGGCCCGCCGCGATCATCCGCTCGGCCAACATGTCGTAGGCCGCTCTCCACGCCTTGCAGCGGCGGCTCGTGAACTCGGTGCCGAGCGTTTCGCCGAGCGTCACCATCAACGCGTGGCCGAGCGGCGGGAAATGTTCCGCACACACGCCGTAGGCTTCATGCGCCCGCGCCATCGCCGCCGCTGCGCGGTCGAGCGACTCCTCGTCCTCGATGAGGGCCACGATCGTCGTCAGCGTACCGACGAACCGCATACTGCCGCCGCCGAGATGCGCCTCGAAGAGCCCCCTCAGTTCCGGCTGCAACACGAGCAGGTTGTCGAAGAAGCGATCCGACATCAGCTGCATCCGCTCGAGAACGAGCGGCAGACATTCACGCAGCATCCGCTTGTCTTCGGCGCTCACCACCGTCATCACCGGTCCCCGGTTGCGCTCCACCCCCGATCCTGAACCGACCGCCACTTCGGATCAATAGCCTTGACCAACAGCGCGCCGCCCTGTCTGCACGCCTTGTCCGCCACCGATGGCGACCGGGAAGAGAACTCCATGAGCGTATTCCCATTATCCGGGCGATCCCTGCCAGACGCGCCGTGAGGTCAGTTGGGGCCGTGACGGTGAAGCCGCGCCCTGCGGTCAGGGCCACGTCCACCTCGTCCTGCGATGCCGAGCCTCCCAACCTCCAGCCCTGCCCGCCCCCCGTGCCCGGTCATCCGGCGGGACCGGCCGCCGCGTCCATCTCCGCCTCGCGTATCTCCGTCTCGGTCAGGAGACCGGTCTTGCCTCCCGGCCGCCCACGCAGGAAGAAAGACGCATGAGCGAAACCGCCGCCGGACCGATCGCCCTCTACCGCGCCCGCGTCACCGAGGGCCGCCTCAATCCCGACCCCGCGCAGCTCATGGCGGCGGAGAAGCTCCAGATCCTCGCCAACCGGCTCCGCGACTATAATCCGCGCCGGCCGAAGCGCGTCGGCCTCGGCCTCTTCGGCTGGGGCCGCGACCGGCTCGAAGAGAAGGTGGGTCCCGGCCTCTACCTCTATGGCGGGGTCGGACGGGGCAC
>CAYMOD010000196.1:0-2945 GCA_964391945.1 uncultured Rhodobacterales bacterium
ACTGCCCGACGAGGCGCTCCTCGTCCGTGAAGGCGACGACCGAAGGCGTCGTCCGCCCGCCTTCCGCGTTCTCGATCACCCGAGCCTGCGTACCGTCCATGATGGCGACGCAGGAGTTCGTCGTCCCGAGGTCGATACCGATGACTTTGGCCATAAGCATAATCCCTTTCCTAGGCGATGTTCCGGGCCGGGTCCGTAAGCGGCCCCCGGCCCCCGTATCCCTGATCGTGATCCGCTCCCGGAACCTCACACCAACGTGTGGCTCCATGGTTCGTGGGCTATATAGGAGGCGTATTTTGGCGCTGCAAGTTTCGGCACCGATACGGGAACAAAAGCACGGGGAAGGGAAATGACCGTCCTGACCGTCAACGGGTTCACGATCCACAAGCGCCGGATCCCGCCCGAAGGGCAGGCCGCGATGGTGGAAGCCATCCGCGCCGTCGCTGTGGCCGCGCCGCTCTTCTCGCCACTGGCGCCCTGGGGCAAGCCGATGCGGGTGAAGATGACCTCCGCCGGGCGCTACGGCTGGTATTCCGACCGGCGCGGCTACCGCTACATCGACCGCCACCCCTCGGACGTGCCCTGGCCGCCGATCCCCGCGCCGGTCCTCGCGGAATGGCGCGCGCTCCTTCCCCGGACCCGCCTCCCCGATTGCTGCCTTGTCAACTTCTATGGCAAGAACGCGCGGATGGGCCTTCACCGCGACGCTGACGAAAAGGACTTCGCGTTTCCCGTCCTCTCGATCTCGCTCGGCGATGCCGCGAGCTTCCGCATCGGCGGCCCTGCCCGTTCCGACCCCACCACCTCCGTCGTGCTCGAGAGCGGTGACGTCGTGGTGATGGGCGGCACCGCGCGGCTCGCCTATCACGGGATCGACCGCATCCGCTTCGGCAGTTCGGGCCTGCTGCCCGAGGGCGGGCGCATCAACCTCACCCTGCGCGTCGTCGACTGATGCGGTGGAACCGCCCGGACATGCCGAACCTCACCGGGATCCGCACATTCGGCCGCAGCGCCATCGAGGCGGCGCGGATCTATATCGAGATCCGGACGGTCGGCCTCCTCCTTCTGATCTCCGGCTGCCTCTGGGCCTTCGCCCAGATCGCCGACGAGGCGCCGGAAGGCGAGACGCGGGAATTCGACACCGCCATCCTGCTCGCGTTCCGCAGTCCCGCCGATCCCGCCGACCCGCTCGGCCCCGGCTGGCTCGAGGAATTCGGCCGCGACGTCACCGCGCTCGGCGGCATCGGGCTCCTCGCCGTGATCACGCTCGCGGTGGCGGGATTCCTCTGGCTCCGGGAGAAGCGCGGCACGGCGATCCTCCTTCTCGCCGCCGTCGCGAGCGGCCAGGCGTTGAGCACCGCCTTCAAGCTCGGCTTCGACCGGACCCGTCCCGACCTCGTCCCGCACGGAATGGAGACCTACACGTCAAGCTTTCCCTCCGGCCACGCGATGATGGCGGCCGTCACCTACCTGACGCTCGCCGTCCTGCTCGCGCGCGTTCAGGAGGGGCGGCGCATCAAGATCTACATCCTCAGCGTCGCGGTGCTCGTCACCGTCGCCGTCGGGATCAGCCGCATCTATCTCGGCGTCCACTGGCCGACCGACGTGCTCGCCGGCTGGACCGCCGGCGCCGCCTGGGCGTTCGGCTGCCTGCTCTTCGCGAACTGGCTGCACCGCCTCGGCCTGATCGGCGCCCGCGGCCGCGACTGATACCCGATCCGGCTGAACAATTCGGTGCGCTGGCGTTGATACTTAACTCCAAGTCAGGTTGGCACTTAACTCCGGGTTAGAAAGTGGCAAGCCGTTTTCCAGCCACTTTCCAGCCGGATTCCAGCCAGAACGAATTGCTGTACACCCTTGACGTCGCCGCCCCTTCTGAATCGTTCACCCGGATCCCCGTATGAGCGGCCCTCACCGCCCGATCGTGCAGCACCCGGCAAAGAGGCTCATGCCTTCCGCATCCTCCCGCACCACCATCGCCTCGATCCCGTAGGCCCGGTCCGACATCCCGTCCGAACAGCGCGAAGCCGTCAGGCTCGCCGTCAGCCGCCAGCCCTCGCCTTCCGCGACCACGGCGCGGCGCGGATCGCGGAAGACGCCCGTATCGAGGACCGCGAGGATCCGGCCCGTCTCCTCGGTCTCCGGCGTCGCCATCACCAGCCGATCGCCCTCCGGCCGCATCGACCAGAACGGCTCCGTCCCGAGGCAGTGCAGCCCTTGGGGCAGGCGTCCCGGCTCCCAGACATCCACGCGGTAGTTGAGATACCGCATGGCAACCCAACCCGATCGCTCACCGACGTTGACGAGGCCCCAGCGCCCGCTCGCATCCTGCGCCATCACCTCGATATTCTCGGCATCAGGGGCAAGCGAGCCGATGATCCCGGCCCTCGCATTCGGGCGCGCCCGCACGTTCAGGACATCATCGGCCGCCACGCCCGCCACGTCGAAACGCGTCGGCAGGATGTATTCCCGCGTCGCCTGCACCGGTCCGGCAAGCGCGACCAGGACCGCGCCGAGGAGCGCCGCCCGCCCGATCACGGCTGCGCCGTCGGAAGCGGCCGTGACTTCCCCTCGCCATCCACCGCCACGAACACGAAGCTTCCCTCCGTCACCTTGACCCGCCTTCCCTCCGGCTGCCGCGTCACCCAGACCTCGGCGGCGATGGTCATCGACGTCCGCCCCTCGCGCTCCAGCGCCGTGTGGATCGAAACCACGTCGCCGACCCGGACCGGACGGTGGAAGGTCATTGCCTCGACCGCCACCGTCGCCACCCGCCCGCAGGCGCGCCCGCGCGCCAGCACCGAACAGCCGAGGTCCATCTGTGCCATCAGCCAGCCGCCGAAGATGTCGCCGCTCGGGTTCGTATCCGCCGGCATCGCGATCGTCTGCAGGGTAAGCGTCCCCTGCGGCGCACCCTCATCCATCCTCACACTCCCGCCACTTCA
>CAYMOD010000196.1:3045-4950 GCA_964391945.1 uncultured Rhodobacterales bacterium
CCGCCACTTCAGAACCGCCCCCTGCCCGGACAGGACCCGTTCACGGATTTCACGTTATCGTGATCAATCACGCCACCGGAAGAACCGGTCACCCTGCGCAAGGGTTCGGCCTCATGACATGCCCGCCACCGGAAGCCGGTTCCATTACTGCTGCGGCCGAGGCGTGTCGGCGGTGTTGGGCGGCAGGATCGGATAGGTCACCTCCGGCTGATCACCGGTCAGGCTGCCCAGGAAAGCCGTGATCTGCTGGACCTCTTCCTCGGACAATTCCTGCCCGAGTTGCGAGACGCCCATGATCGCCACCGCATCCTCCAGTTCCCAGACGCTTCCCGAATGGAAATAGGGCGGGGTGAGGACGATGTTTCTCAGCATCGGCACCTTGAAGACGTAATCGTCATCCTCCGAACGCGTGACCTCGAACCGGCCGCGGTCGTCGGGCGGCAACACGGCCCATTCCGGCCGCTCGACCACGCCGAAGGGCTGGTACATGTTGCCACCAAGGTTGACGCCGGTGTGGCAGGCGATGCAGCCGGCATCCATGAAGGCGCGCAGGCCCGCCTTCTCCTCCTCATCGAGCGCGTCATCGTCTCCGCGCAGGAACTGATCGAAGGGGGCATTCGGCGTCACCAGCTGCGCCTCGAAGGCGGCGATGGCTTGAGTGACGTTGCTGAAACTCACCGGCACCGGGTCATCGGGGAACGCCGCCTCGAAATGGTCGCTATAGGCGGGGAGGCTGTGCAGCACCGACATCGCATGGGCTTCGGATGATGCCATCTCGACCGGATTGACGATCGGTCCGCCCGCCTGCTCGGCGAGGTCGACGGCGCGGCCATCCCAGAACTGCGCCGTGTTGAAGATGGCGTTGAACACCGTCGGCGAGTTGCGTCCGCCGCGCTGCCAGCGGTGGCCGACCGAGACCGGCGTGAGGTCGGCGCCGCCGGTTCCGATGTTGTGGCAGGTATTGCAGCTGATGTTGTGGCCGAGCGACAGCCGCGGCTCGAAGAACAGCATCTTGCCGAGCTGGACCTGCTCGACGGTGGGAACGGTGCCGTCCTCCAGGGGGACCGGCCCCTCGGGGATCGGCTCGAAGAACTGGAGCGCGTCCTCGCGCAACTGGTCCTGCGCGAAAGCCTGGCCTGCAAGGGAAAATGTGGAGACAAGTGCAATCGAAAGCCAAAGGCGCGAGCCTGCCATGTGGATCCTCCGGAGTTCCCAGCGACGATGAACGTAACCGGATCGTGAGACAGTTGTTTCGCATTGGTCAAGCCCGGCATTCCTGCCCCTGCGCCGGTATGCGCGTCCGGAACGGCCAACGGGTAGCGGCGGGGACTCGCCTCGCCACCAGATCACCGCTAGCATGACGCGAAGCCCGCAGCCTCCCATGCCCGATCCCGTCATGAACAAACCGGCCAGTCTCGACCTGCCCACCGCCGCCGATCCCGGCTGGCAGGAGGTGAGCCTCGACGTCCTGCGCGAGAAATACGCCAAGGGGCGCGAGCGCGACCTCGACGGGCCCGAGATGGCGCGCGCGGTGCGCAGCCGTGTCGCCCGGGCGCTCGCCGCGGTCGAGGCCGAGCCCGCGGCCTGGGAGGGGCCGTTCCTGCGGGCGCTCGAACACGGCTTCATCCCCGGCGGCCGCATCAACTCTGCCGCCGGGGCCGATATCCGCGAAGTCACCCTCATCAACTGCTTCGTGCAGCCCGTGGGCGATTCGATCTCCGAGACCGAGGACGGCAGGCCCGGCATCTACATCGCGCTCCGGGAGGCGGCCGAGACCATGCGCCGCGGCGGCGGCGTCGGCTACGATTTCTCCGCGATCCGGCCCAAGGGCGCCCGCGTCCATGGCACCGACAGCGCCGCCTCCGGCCCGGTCTCCTACATGCATGTCTTCGACCAGTCCTGCGC
>CAYMOD010000197.1:0-4919 GCA_964391945.1 uncultured Rhodobacterales bacterium
GTGGCGCTCTCTGGCGCCGGTCCGGAATGCCGCGAGCCGGCCCGCTCGGACGGCCAGCCCGTGCTGCCGCGCCCCTGTCTCCCGCGTGCAGGGTCCTGCGGCCGGTCGCCTGCTCGATCTGCTCGCGGCAGCTGAACCCGGTCGCGATCACCTCCGGCGGAACCGGCCCATGTTTCATCACGTCGCCGAAAAACTCACGGTAACGGTCCCTCCGGGATTCGCTGGACATGGATGATCATGACCCGGGATCCGGGATAGATCCGCGAACGCTATCGAGGCCAGCAGCCGAGTGCCGCATCAGCAGGCCCAACACATGACCGCACCCGGAGAGGCCGAGATGTCAGAAAGCCGCTTGCACCGCAGGACCGTCCACCTGCTGCAGAGACCACATATGGAAGACAGGCATGGTAATGAGCGGAGGTTGAACTGCCGAATGCCCGGCCCCCGTGAAGGCCATCGAACACGTCTACGCGTTCCAGCGGATCTCGCCAGCAGTGGAGATGTCATAGCCCGCCAGGCTGTCGGCGTGACACCTGAATTCCGTGCTGGCGCAGAACGCAAGCAGCCGTTGCATCGAGCCCTCGAACCATGCGCGCCGGTCGACGAGGAGGTCGAAGGGCTCCTCGATGACGGGGACGAAGTGAAGGCCATAGGGCCGCGCCAGCGCTTCGAGGCCAAAGGCCACATCGGCCACCCCTTGGGCGACCGCGAGAACGGCATCGCCTTCGCTGCGGGCGGGTGAACAGAAAGGGACGTCTTCCGGCTTCAGCCCCGCCGCTTCGAGATTGCTCCTGAAGAGCGCCTGCGCGCCGGATTCTTGCTGCCGCGGGACGGCCGTGCGGCCTGCGAGGTCAATGAATCCTGTTATGGAGCCGGCATCGGCCTTGCGGATGACGAGTCCGCGGCGTCGGATGGCCCAGGCGACGAGCACCGCGTTCTCTCCCGCGCAGTCGGCTTCGACGGCCGGGACATTCCATTTGCCGCTTGCGGTATCGTGTATATGGAGTCCGGTCGCCACGCCTTCCCCGGCCCGGAACCGGGCGAGGCCGTCGAGGCTGCCGTCGAAGAGCGTCGCGAGGCCTGACCGGGACTGTCGTATCGCCCAGTCGAGGAGCGGGTCATGGCTGCCGAGGAATACGGCGGGACGATGGCCGCGTGTCTTGCTGCCGCCTGTCTTGCTGCCGGAACGCCCACTCGCGATCCAGGCCCGGATCTCGGTTGCAGGAAAGAGGAGCTTGCCAGTAACCTTGATGCACGCCACCTCGCCCGAGGCGGCGAGGTCGTAGACCTTGCGCTCCTTGATCCGCAGGAGTTCTGCAAGCTCCCTCACCGTCAGATAATCCGGTTGTGTCTGCGTGTCCGCGGTCATTCTCCATCCATTCCCGCTGTTGTGCGGAGCGGCACGTGCCGCTCCGTCGAACTCATCCCCTTGCGTTCGGGAAGAAGAGCTGCTGCCCGTTGAGTTTGTAGGAGGCGATAGCTTCCTGACCCTCATCAGAAAGGAGCCAGTCGACGAACAACTGGCCAGCCTCGGCGTTCACGCTCGGGCACTCCTCGGGATTCACCAGGATCACGCCGTACTGGTTGAAGAGATCTTCGTCGCCCTCGACCAGGATCTCGAAGTCGGCGCGGTTCTCGAAGCTGATCCAGGTGGCGCGGTCGGTCAGCGCATAAGCCTCCATGCCGACGGCGGTGTTCAGCGTCGGGCCCATACCCGAGCCGGTCTCGCGATACCAGCCACCGGAAGCCTCTTCCACGTCGACGCCGGCCTTATCCCAGAGCTGAAGCTCCTTCGTATGGGTGCCGGATTCGTCCCCGCGCGAGGCGAATGTTGCCTCGGCCTCGGCGATCTGCGCGAGTGCAGCCGCGGCGTCGTCCACCCCCGCGACGCCCGCAGGGTCCGAGGCGGGGCCGACGACGACGAAATCGTTGTACATCAGGTCGAATCGCTCGACACCCATGCCGTCCTCGACGAACTGCTCCTCCTGCGCCTTGGCGTGCACGAGCAGGACGTCGCCGTCGCAATTCCGGGCGTTCTGGATCGCCTGGCCGGTACCGACCGCGACCACGTTGACGGTAATGCCCGTCTCGTCCTCGAACATCGGCAGGAGGTGGTCGTAGAGACCCGAGGCCTCGGTCGAGGTGGTGGACTGCACCAGGATTGATCCCTCCTGGGCGGGGAGCGCCGTGGCAGCGAGGACGAGTCCCGTGGCGGCGGCAAAGATGCGGACATACATTCCGATGATCTCCCTGTTTTCGATCGGTTCAGACGACGAGACGGCCCGCGAGGTAAGCGCGCGCGGCCTCGGACGCGGGGGCGCCGAAGAAGGTCCGGGCCGAACCGTGCTCGGCGAGGCGGCCGTCCGCGAGAAACACGACATCGTCGGCCAGACGCTTCGCCTGCCCGAGGTCATGGGTGATGAAGATGATGCGCTTTCCCTCCGCCGCGACACCGCGCACGATCTCCTCGATCTTCAGGACCGAGGCCGGGTCGAGGCTCGCTGTCGGCTCGTCGAGGAGCAGCACCTGCGGATCGGTTGCAAGCGCGCGTGCGAGAGCGAGTCGCTGCTGCTCGCCGCCCGACAGGAGCCGCGCCGGCTGGCCGGCATGGCCGCCGAGGCCGACATATTCGAGCAGCGCCTCGCGGCGGGCGGGAATACCCTTGCCGCGCAGAACGAAATCGACATTCGCGGCGACAGAGCGGCGCAGCAGCACCGGCTTCTGAAACACCAGCGCCTGCCGGCGCCGCACCTCGGTCGTCAGGGGATGGCCGCCCCAGAGGATCTCGCCGGCAGTCGGCTCGATGAGGCCATGGAGCATCCGCAGGAGCAGGCTCTTGCCCGCCCCGTTCGGCCCCATGACCATGGTGATCCCGTCGTTTCCCAGCGTCAGGTCGATGCCGTCGACCAGCCGCTTGCCGGCGATTTCGAGGATCAGCCCGCGCACCTCGAGCGGAAGGAGCGCCGGCACGGCACCTTGCAGGTCGGGTGCCGCCTCACGCATAGGCGGCACGTGTCGCCGTCATCCTCAGCGCCTGTACCAGCGCGTTCACGCCGAGCGCCAGGGTCATCAGGATCAGCCCGAGCCCCAGTGCCAGCGCCAGGTCGCCCTTCGCCGTTTCGAGCGCGATGGCAGTCGTCATGACGCGCGTCAGATGGTCGATGTTGCCGCCGACGACGATCACGGCGCCGACCTCGGCCACCGCACGGCCGAAACCCGCCAGCGCCACGGTCAGGAGCGCGTAACGCCCGTCCCAGACCAGCGCCCGAATCGTCTCGATCCGGCTCAGGCAGAGCGAGCGGAATTGTTCATCGTATTCCGCATGCAGATCCTCCAGCACCTGCCGGGAGAGGGCGGTGACGATCGGTGTGATCAGAATCGTCTGTGCGATGATCATTGCGGTGGGCGTGTAGAGCAGGCCGAGAAACCCGAATGGTCCCGCGCGCGAGAGGTGCAGGTAGACCAGCAGGCCGACCACGACCGGCGGCAGGCCCATCAGGGTGTTGACCACCACCAGCACGGCATCACGCCCCCGGAACCGCGCGATCGCCAGCAGCGCTCCGAGCGGCAGCCCCAGGATGCAGGCAACGGCGGTCGCGCTCAGGCTCACCTGCAACGAGAGACCGACGATCTCGATGAGGTCTGCATCGCCCGAAAGGATGAGCGCAAGGGCAAGCCAGATGGCTTCGCCGAGGTCCTGCATTTTTTCCTCTGGTGCATCCGAATGGGAAATGCTGCAGGATTGTAGGCAATTTAATCCCTTTCGGCAAGCGTCGCAGCTCTCAAATCAGGGATATGTGCGGGAATTCAGTCAGATCGGGAATGGTATCCCGCCCGTCTGTATGCGTACTTTACGAAGCGGTGGGAGTGAGGGGAAGACTTGCATGAATGACGTTGGCGGCATCCGCGCCGGCGAGCTCGCGGTAGAGACGGACCCTCCCGGAGACGCCTCGATACGCTTCATCGGCCGCATCCGCACGCCATGGATGGACCGCGAGGACTGCCCGCGGCAGGGACATCAGGACGGGCCGGAGTGCCGTATCGAGGTGTTCGAACCCTGGGTGTCGGCGCTCGATGGCATCGAGAAGTTCGAAACGCTGGAGATCCTCTATTGGCTCGACCGCGCACGCCGTGATTTGGTGCGGCAGAAGCCGCGGCGCGCCGACAGGGCCTACGGCACCTTCGCGCTGCGCTCGCCGGTGCGGCCGAACCCGATCGGCACCGCATTGGTGCGCCTCGTGCGGGTCGAAACGCCGGTGCTGGTCGTGCGCGGTCTGGATTGCCTCGATGGCACGCCGCTCCTCGACATCAAGCCCGACCGCTGCGCCTGCAGTCCCAAGGCGCCACCCCGGGACCCGGACCCGAGACAGAAATGACGGACAGGGAGGATCGGTCATGGCGAGGCTGCACCCGACCCTCATCGCGGCCGCGATGACGCTGGTGGCCGGAAGCGGGGCCACGGAGTCCTTGACGCTCTTCGCCGCGGGCAGCCTCAGGGCGGCCTTGAGCGAGGTGGCCGACGACTTCTCCACCGCCTATGGTACCGAAGTGGCGATCGATTTCGGGGCCTCCGGCCTCATGCGTGAGCGGATCGAGGCCGGCGAGACCGTGCATGTCTTCGCCTCGGCCAATATGGCGCATCCGCGGATACTCGAGGAGGCGGAGCGCGGCGGACCGGTTGCTCTCTTCGTCCGCAACCGGCTCTGCGCCCTCGCCGCGCCCGATCTCGAGGTGACGGGTCCGAACCTGCTCGAAACGATGCTCTCGAAGAATATCCGCCTCGGCACCTCGACGCCGGTGGCAGATCCTTCGGGCGACTATGCCTGGGCTCTCTTCGACCGCGCCGACGCGGTGCGGCCGGGCGCGGCAGGAGCGCTGAAGGACAAGGCAATGCAGCTTGCCGGCGGCCCGGACATTCC
>CAYMOD010000198.1:0-4905 GCA_964391945.1 uncultured Rhodobacterales bacterium
TTCGGGTTGACGAGTTCGGGCGTGCGCGCCTTCACCACGCCATCGATCCGGATCACCCATTCCGCGCGCACCCGCTCCACCGCCGCGAAGGCCGGGCTATCGCCGTCGCAGAGCACCTGTGTCAGCCCGTAGTGATCGCGCAGGTCGATGAACAGCACGCCGCCGTGGTCGCGCACCCGGTGAACCCAGCCCGAAAGGCGCACGGTTTCGCCGACATCGGCACGGGTAAGCGCGGCGCAGGTATGACTACGGTAGGGATGCATGGGGTATGGCCTCTCGCGACAAGCGCGCCCGACATATCCACCAGCCTCGGCGCGCGCAACCTGGGTCCGCGCACAGGCGTCGCGCGGAGGGGCCGGAAACGGAGCGGACAGCCCCTCGATCCTGAAGAAACGTTGGAGCCGGCGATGAGATTCGAATCCACGTCCCTCACCCTGGCAAGACAAGTGGACGCATCCAGGGGCTTGATTTCATTACAGGCGAGCCTCGATCATTTGCCCCCGGCTTCCGCATATGTCCGGGATTTCGCGGCAGCTAGCCGTCCGGCCTCGCCATCGGCGCATTCGGGACGGGCAGATAAAGGCACATGTGACGATTATGCCATGCGGAAGGCCGGAACGCGGATCCTGCTGCCGGCCGGCTCGCGAGAGCCCTGGCGCATGGCTCCCGGCGCTGGAGACCGCGTTGAAAGCCGCCGGCGCCGATCTGGATGCGCGTCCGGTCAAGGCCAGGCACGAGTTACCCTCCGAGGATCTGGCGATCGCCGACAAGCCGGCCGCCTGGCTGCTGGAGCAGGCGCAGGCGCAGAAGCGCGAGGACAGGTAAAATCATACGCGAGGCAGGCGGGAACTGGACGAGCGGCTACGACTCCACGATGCCCGCGGGACTGTCTGCACCCGGCTGCTGATGGCCGGCGCGGGCCTGGGCGAGATTATTGCCCGCGTGAGGGATTGGAGCGCCCATGCGGCCGCGATGATCGAGGTTTACGCGGCTCTCGACCGGCCGCGGCCGATACGATTCCCGCCCGCCTGGCGGACGCCGCTGTAAAATGACCTGAAGATGCCCCATCGCATATGGGCCAGGCCTTGGAGGCGACGGCCGGAATCGAACCGGCGTACACGGATTTGCAATCCGCTGCGTAACCACTCCGCCACGTCGCCAAGCGGTTAGCCATTACCAAGCGGCTGCCCGGCTGGCAAGCCACCGCCCGCAAGCTTCCTCAGTCGCGGGGCCGCCGCCCGAAGAGGACCTTCTGTGCCTCCCGGTCGGTCGCGGCGTCGGATTTCTGATCCTCGGCAAGCGCGCGCCCCTCGCGCACCGCCGGCCGGCTCCCGACACGGTCGAGCCACGCCTTCATGTTCGGAAACTCGTCGATGTCCTGCTCCTGATCCTTCCAGAGCGATGCCCACGGCCAGATCGCCATGTCGGCGATCGAATAGGAGCCTGCGACATACTCGCGGTCCGCAAGCCGGGTATCGAGCACGCCATAGAGCCGCGCGACCTCGTTGCGGTAGCGGTCCTTGGCATAGGGGAGATCCTGCGGCGGCTCCATGTTGGGCGCGTATCTGAGAAAATGATTTGCCTGCCCCGCCATCGGACCGACGCCGCCCATCTGCCACATCAGCCACTGCTCGACATCGACACGCTCGCGCTCGGTCTCGCCACCAAACCGGCCGGTCTTCCGCGCAAGGTAGAGGAGAATCGCTCCCGACTCGAAGATCGAGATCGGCTTGCCCCCCGGCCCGTCCGGATCGACGATCGCCGGCATCCGGTTGTTCGGAGCGATCTTCAGGAAATCAGGGTCGAACTGGTCGCCCCGGCCGATGTTCACGAGGTGAAGATTATAGGGCAGGTCCATCTCGTGCAGGGCAATGGAAATCTTCCATCCATTCGGCGTGGGCCAGTAATAGAGGTCGATCGGTCCGGGCATGATTCCTCGATGCTGAATGATACGCCAAGGTTCGTGGCGGATCGGTGCGAGGTCAACCCGCCTTGCGGTTCCGGCAGCGGCATTGACCCTGCCCGGACACGCCGTATAGACGATGGAGTGCGGTTCGCCGAGGGGGAAGACGGAATGAGCGACAAGCGGCATCCCCGCACCATGCTCGTGCATGGCGGAACCCGCCGCAGCCAGTACGGCGAAGTCTCCGAGGCGATCTTCCTCACCCAGGGCTTCGTCTATCCCGACGCCGAAACCGCCGAGCGTCGGTTCATCGAGTCGCATCCGGACGAGTTCGTCTATGCCCGCTACGGCAACCCGACGGTGCGGATGTTCGAGGACCGGATGGCCCTCCTCGAAGGGTCGGAGGACGCCTTCGCCACCGCCTCGGGCATGGCAGCGGTCAGCGCGGCGCTCTTCTGCGGGCTGAAGGCGGGCGATCACATCGTGTCGTCGAAAGCCCTCTTCGGCAGTTGCCTCTACAACGTCGAGACGCTCCTGCCCCGTTTCGGCGTCGAGGTGAGCTTCGTCGACGGCACCGACCTCGACCAGTGGCGCGCCGCCGTGCGCGAGGACACGAAGCTCGTCTTCTTCGAATCGATCTCGAATCCGACGCTCGAGATGATCGACATCGCCGCCGTCGCCGAGATCGCGCATCGGGTCGGCGCGCAGGTGATGGTCGACAATGTCTTCGCCACGCCCGTCTTCCAGCGCAGCCTCGATCTCGGCGCCGACGTGGTCATCTACTCGGCGACCAAGCATATCGACGGCCAGGGCCGCACGCTCGGCGGCATCGTGCTCGGTACCCGCGACTTCATCCGCAAGACGTTCGAACTCTACCTCAAACATACCGGCGGCTCGATGAGCCCGTTCACCGCCTGGGTAATGCTGAAGGGGCTCGAGACGCTCGATCTCCGCTGCCGCGCGCAGGCCGAATCCGCCGCGAGGATCGCGGAGACGCTGGCTGCTCATCCCGCGATCGAGCAGGTGCTCTATCCGGGGCTGCCGGACTATCCGTATCGCGAACTGGCGGCGCGGCAGATGGAGACGGGGGGCACGATGCTCGCGGTCGTCGTCAAGGGCGGCAAGGAGGGCGCGTTCCGCTTCCTCGACGGACTGAGGATCGCGCTGATTTCCAACAATCTGGGGGATGCGCGCACGATCATGACGCACCCTGCGACCACCACCCACCAGCGGCTGACGCCGGAGAAGCGCGCAGCCCTCGGCATCAGCGACGGCATGGTGCGCGTCTCGATCGGACTCGAGGACGTACGGGATCTGACGGCGGATTTCCAGCAGGCGCTCGACGCCGTCTGAGGCAGAGGAGCAGAACCCGATCCGCTCGTGAAATCGCTGCGCTGGCGGAATCGTTTGATGCTATCGTCGGATGTTGACGGAAGGTGGCAGTCGCCAGACCCTTCAATTTCCGGTTGGATGTACCAGATAGCGACGCGCCGCCAGAGAATCGAAGGGAAGCGCCCTGATGAACATGGTCAGCCCGAACATCGCCCCCGACGAGTGCGCGAAGAGGCCGGAACAGCCCACGCGCGCCGAAGCGGAGGAGGCAATGCGGGTCCTCCTCGCCTGGGCGGGAGATGCCATCGGCGGCGACGCCGCGCAGAATCTCTCGACCCTGATCGGTCGGGGCGGGCACGGGCCGGTGCTCAGCCGCAGCTATCCGCGCGATTTTCGCGTCGATCCCGCCTATCGCGCTTCCCTTCCCGATCTCCAGAACGGCCCCGCGAGCCTGATCAAGGGCACGAAGGCCGAGATCCAGCACGTGGGCATCTCGAACTTCCGCCTGCCGATCCGGTTCCACACCCGCGATGGCGACGATGTCACGCTCGAGACTTCGGTGACAGGCTCGGTCTCGCTCGAGGCGAACAAGAAGGGCATCAACATGAGCCGCATCATGCGGTCCTTCTACCGCCATGCCGAGGAGCGGTTCTCGTTCGAGGTGATCGACGCGGTGCTCACCTCCTATCTCGCGGATCTCGAGAGCTATGATGCGCGGATCCAGATGCGCCTGCGCTACCCGATGAAGCTGCGCTCGCTCCGGAGCGGGCTCGAGGGCTACCAGTATTACAACCTCGCGCTCGAGATGCTGAAGACCGAGGGCGGGACCCGGCGGATCATCCACCTCGACTATGTCTACTCCTCGACCTGCCCCTGCTCGCTCGAACTTGCCGAACATGCCCGTGCGACGCGGGGCCAGATCGCGACGCCGCATTCGCAGCGGTCGGTGGCACGGGTCTCGGTCGAGGTGGCGAGCGGCAAGGTGCTGTGGTTCGAGGACCTCGTCGAGATCTGCCGGGCGGCGATCCCGACCGAGACCCAGGTCATGGTCAAGCGCGAGGATGAGCAGGCCTTCGGCGAACTCAACGGATCGAACGCGATCTTCGTCGAGGATGCGGTACGGCTTCTCTGCGAGGTGCTGGAGGCCGAAGCCAGAATCGGCGATTTCCGGGTGGTGGCAAGCCATCAGGAATCGCTCCATTCTCATGATGCGGTCTCGATCCTGACGGTGGGCGAGACCTTCCGGCAGCTGAGCTACGATCCGCGACTGTTCGACACGCTCTATCACGTGGGCTGAGACCTATCACGTGGGCTGAGCCGTGGGCCGGAGATGCCCGCGCGTGAAATCCTGCCCAGGCCCTTGATTACGAATCGTGGATAAAACCTGATCAGGTGTTGACGCGCCTTGCTCGGGCCGGGCGTCGGGGGCAGCGGCCTGCGGGGTCAGATCTGCTTTTCCGGCATGCGGACGACGAGGCCGTCGAGCTCGTCGGTGACCTTGATCTGGCAGGTGAGGCGGCTCGTCTCCGGGTCCGGCTCCCAGGCGAAATCGAGCATGTCCTCCTCCATCGGCTCCCGCGGCGGCAGCCGGTCGATCCATTCCGGACCGACATAGACATGGCAGGTCGAACAGGCGCAGGCGCCGCCGCAATCGGCCTCGATGCCGGGAA
>CAYMOD010000199.1:0-4823 GCA_964391945.1 uncultured Rhodobacterales bacterium
GCCCGCAGCCACCCCTGCGGCCGCATCCTTACTCCTGTTAATCCAGCCAGAGCCTCCCGGCCGGATGGCGCGAGCAGCAAGTGGTGAATGGGCGCTGCTGCGACAAGAAAATCGGGTGGACAGGATGGTGGACCGGTTCTGAACGCTGCAAATGAAGCATAAACCAGAACCGTATACTCGCCCCATTACACAAAACTAATCGCATAACCCGAAATTCTCAGTGAGTTGTGCTTTTACGTATAAGTTTGACATTTTCAGCCAACTGGTCAAATGAAGAAGGGCTTTACGCTACAAAATTGCCTTAATGCTATCTTGGATAATCACGTTAACCTATCGTTGGTGTGCGCCAGCATGATTCGCGCGGGCGGGTGGCCGATCGAGTGGGGCAGCCGTTAAGATAAACTTGATATTGGGGGAAGAAGGTGGGCAATCATCCTCAAGAATTTGCCGGCACGATCCGGCGAAATGACATTTTCAGAATCGTGGTGATCGATAGTCGGGCGCTGGAGCGGGAATGCTTTGTGCGCGGCCTCGAGCTTTCGCAATCGGACGTGAGCGTGATGCCCTATGAATCGGCCCAAGCCTGGATCGATGCGGTCCCGGAGTCGACGCCGGACGCGGTATTCTACAATACCGAGGGGCGCAGGGTGGGGGATGAGGGCGTCTCGGCCGATATCGCCGCTCTCGTCACCGCATCCTCCATCCCTGTGGTGGTCCTCTCACCTCATGAGGATCTGTTCGAGATGATCGCAGTCTGTGAACAGGGCGCGGTGGGCTATGTTCCGGCCAGCCTGGGCATCGACGCGACGCTGCTGGCTTTACGCCTTTCGACCTGTGGAGCGATCGTTCTGCCCGCCAAGAGCCTCCTCGCGGCACGCGACTCGGTTTCTCGGCCGAGCGAGCCGGAACACCAGACGTCCTTCACCTCCCGCCAGGCAGCGATCGCCGAACTGCTGCGGCGCGGCAAGCCGAACAAGCTCATCGCCTACGAACTGAACCTGTGCGAAAGCACGGTGAAGGTCCATATCCGCACGATCATGAAGAAGCTCCACGCGCGGAACCGGACGGAGGCCGGCTACAAGCTGAACTCGATGCTCGCCGGCTGCAGCGGCCAGCCGGAGCAGAGGGAGATGCTCCAGAAGCGCCTCGAGGCCTAGGCATCTGCGCGACCGGGTAGCGGCCCGTCCGGCACACCATCCCAATCGCCTTGCTGAGTATAACAAGCCTCCAGGGCTGTGCGGAAAGGCGACCATGAAGATCCGGCTTAGCGGGCGCGCACGCAGTCGTCGCGACCGTTCGGGCCGGCTTTCCGCAGGAACCCGAGGTCAATCCCGCGCTCAGCCGCGCGGGCTCCAGGCCGGAGCGTGAGGGCGCCGCCCTCCGTGACGAGCCCGGGATCGGCCACCTCCGCGTCCATGTCCTGGCCCGCCGCCTGGAAATCCCCCAGGTTTCCGACTGCGCCGCTCGGCATTGCGTCAGGCACGATCCGGAAGCTGCGGTCCGTCATCGGACCCCAGTAGAGATTGCCGAGGAACCGCACGAAGGAACTTCCGTGTTCCGGTGCATACATGTCCACGACGCGGCCCGCCGAGGGCGCGATCACGAAGACGTTGTTCGTCACCTGTGACGGCTCGTGCCAGTCTGGTGCCCAGCCCCGTCCCGTCGCATCGTCGACACGGATCGCGCTGCCGGTGCCGCGAACGACGACATTGCGATCAACGATGTTGCTCCAGCCGCCGTTGATGCCGATCCCGGCGACGTTGTCGCGCAACAGGTTGCCGGTGATGGTGATGCCGCTGGCGCGGCCATCGAGATAGATCGCCCAGCTGATCGGCGACGGCCATTCATCGGTGTTCTCATATCGCTCCGGCCAGAAGGTCCCGTCTGCCCGGTTCATCAAATGTCCGGTCCCGGCGACGACGTTGTGCCGGATGATGCTCTGCTGATGATCGGCCTGAACACCCATCATCTTTATTCCACCGCCATCCGCAGTCTGCTGATTGGTGTTCCGGACGATGTTGTACTCGATGACGTTGTTGTAGCAGGCATCCTCCTCGCCCCAGATCGAGCCGCCGGTGATCCCGAACTGGGCGGCGTTCTCGATGAGATTATGCGCGATCAGGAGGTTGCTGGCCGCCTGGAACCAGATCCCGGCGCTCTCGAAATAGACCCGCCCGATATCCCGGATCCGGTTGCCGAGAACGCGTGCGCCGTCGGACCGGCCGAAACTGCCGTATTCGGTGCCGATGTAGATCGCGTTGCCAGCAACGCCGGCAATGGAATTGCCGATGATCGATACCTCGCGACTTTCGGCGACATGGATTGCGACCCCGACGTTCTCGAACCGGCTGGCCTTCACCGTCACCCTGTCCGAACCTACGAGCCGGATAACGCCGAAGCCGCGGGTGTCGGTGCCGTATTTTCCGGTACCCTGCGGTGCGGTGTTGCGGAACGTGAGGCCGGAGATGGTCATCCCATCGGCATCGTCGAGCTGAAATATCGTCGGCAGGATGCCTGCGGTCACGGTGGAGCCACGGAGACCGGGATCGGGAGGAATGAGGTAAACGCGGCTGGCCTCGCGATCGAACCACCACTCGCCGGGCACATCAAGAAAATCCTGCAAGCCGGTCAGGAAATAGCGGCTGCCCGGACCGGTGAAGAAGTAGCCGGTTCCAGCAGTGTGGATCGTGTTGGTGTCCTGGTCGATGGATTGGACGGGGAGCGTGTCGCTGCCCCATTGCGACCATGGATCGAAGCCGCCGACGATATGGGCGACGAGGCCGTCGATCTCATCCATCGCAGGAAGGTCGCTCCGGTGGAAGCGGAACCGGGCGTTGCCCAGCCATTCGGTATCGGGTTCGGGCGGGGCGGCGAAGAGCCAGCCGTCGCGGGGGCCGCCATCCGGCGGCAGATTCGGGAACCGTGCCCGAACCTGGGGTTGGTCATCGATGAAGATGTCCCCGACATCCAGTTCCGGGCCGAGTTCAAGCTTCGCCGAGTGGCGCCCGCTGCCGTCCTTGGACCACGCACCGAGTTGTGGACCCCCATAAAGGATCGGCTGCTCTCCCCGCATCGCCTCGATCGTGAGGCCGGCGTCCTCGGCATCGAACCGGATGGCGGCTCCGAGATGATAGGCACCGCCGCGGAGCACGATCCGCTTGTAGCCACATGTGCGCGCCGCGTCCCGTGCCGCCTCGATTGTCCTTAAGGGCCCGGAATCGGACTCGGCCTCCGGCTCCGGGCGCAGCCCATCCCGGCCATCATCTCCTTGCGGTGCGACATAGATCGCGGGGGAGCCTGCCGCCCCGGCCTCGTCCGCTCCCCGATGGCTGCACGCATCCACCCGGACACCTGACGCAACAAGAGCCAGCACTGCCACCAGCATTGCCCGAGACAGCGGCGTCATCATCGTGCCGGCACCCCCGCCTGCCGGGGCCAGCCGGGATCCAGCTCCCCGTACTGTGCACGGACCTCGGGGGTGTGCAGCGCGAACTTGATGATCGTGGCCGCCACGAGGATGAAGATGAAATCGTTCTGCTCCAGGAGGAGGCTCTCGGTCATGTTCATCACCAGATACGTGCAGAGCAATATGTTGAATACGATCCAGCTTTCCTGCGGCTGCGCGCAATGGAGCATCGCCCCCTGCCAGAGCGCCCGCGCCAGCACCAGAACGAGAGGGATGAAGCCGAGCAGGCCGAGATCGAGCAGGACTTCCCTGTAGCCGTTATGGGCGTTGGGCGCCGACCAGCCGAGCTGTCCCCAGATGTGCCACAGTTCGACGTTGCCGCTCGTCCAGAACGATTTGTAACCGAAGCCGAGCACCGGACTCCGCGCAATCTGTGCATCCACCATCTCCCACAGCGGAACGCGTCCCGTCAGCGTCGCGTCTCGCCCCAAGGTTTCGAGCAACGGGGGAAGCACCGCGTCAATCGAGTACAGTAGTAGGGCGAGCGCCTGCACACAGGCAAGCAGCACGAAGGAGCGGGCGGTGCTGCCGAGCCTTGCGATAAGAAGATAGACCGGAGTGATGCCGGCGGCGATCGCGAGTGCCGAGAGGCTGGTGACGGAATTGGCGAGCGCCAGGCACAGGATGCTCGGCACGAGGACGATCAGGACATGCAGGGGGGATGCGCCCTGCCGCCCCAGAGCAACGCCGACGAGCACGGCCACGAAGGCCTGCCAGCCAAGAACGTTCTTGTGGGTATGGACACCCCGCAGCGAACCGTCCTCCGGCATTCGCGCCAGATCGGGCAGGATGATCCAGACGAGGATGCTGAGGATCATCACCGGCACGAGCGCAGTTGCGACGAGCCTGACGATCTCGCGCGGTGTGAACCTGATCGCCAGCAGATAGGCAAAGGCGACGGACAGGGCGAGCGCGATCGCACGCCGCAGGCTGATCGTGCCGGTGATCGACCAGAGCGTCGAGACGAAGGGCATCGCGATCAGCAGGGCGAACAGGAGATTTCGTTTCACCGCCACGAGCAGGGCCGGCAGATGTCGCGCGAGGAGCGCAAGGGTGATCGCGTAGGAGGGAATCGCCACCAGCCGCAATTGTGACATCGCGGCTGCATCCAGATCGCCCCGGTCGGCGATGTAGAACATCGGGAAGACGGCGCCGGTGTAGAGAAAGAGCGTCAGCGCGCAGCCCCACCACTCCAGCCTGGCCCAGGTCACGCCCCGCACGGGCGACTCCCCAGGGGCGCGACGGAAGCCGCGGCAGGCGGCCACCCGATTTCCACCGACCGATCCATTCAGGGACTCCGAATTCTGTGTCGCGCGCAAGCAGATCCTCTGGAGACACGCGTAAAGCCATTTCGCCC
>CAYMOD010000200.1:0-4788 GCA_964391945.1 uncultured Rhodobacterales bacterium
CCGACGCCGGTGACCGCCTTCTTCTCGACCGCGCCGAAGGTCGCGGCGGCGATCATGCTCGCGCGGGTGCTGTTCGATCCCTTTGCCGATGCGGTCGCGGACTGGCAGCAGATCCTCGCGGTGCTTTCGCTCGCGTCGATGTTCCTCGGCGCGGTGGCGGCGATCGGCCAGCGCAATTTCAAGCGGCTGATGGCCTATTCCTCGATCACCCATATCGGCTTCGCGCTGATGGGCCTCGCCGCCGGCACCGAGCAGGGTGCGGAGGCGCTGCTCATCTACCTCACGATCTACGTGGTGATGAATGTCGGCACCTTCGCCTTCATCCTGAACATGGAGAAGGATGGCAAGCCGGTCGAGGATATCGGCGCGCTCGGCCTCTATGCGCAGCGCGAGCCGGGACGGGCGGCGGCGCTTGCCGTGCTGATGTTCTCGCTCGCGGGCGTGCCGCCGCTCGTCGGTTTCTTCGGCAAGTTCTACGTGCTGGTCGCCGCCGTCGAGGCGGGGCTCGTCTGGCTCGCTGTCGCGGGCGTGGTGGCCGCGACGATCGCCGCGTTCTACTATCTCCGGATCGTCTACCTGATGTATTTCGGCGAGCCGGTCGAGGCGCTCGACGGGAGGATGCCGGTTCTGCACGGGGCAATCCTCGCGGGATCGGCGCTCCTGATGGTGTTCGGAATCGTGAACCTCTTCGGGGTGGATACGCTTGCGGCCACGGCGGCGGCCAGCCTCGTGCGCTAGATGAGCGACTGGCCGGCGGGGCACGGGCGCGAGATCCACGAGGAGCTTGATTCGACCAATTCGGAGGCGTTACGGCGGGCGGCGGTCGAGCCGGGGCCGCTCTGGATCATGGCGCGCGGGCAGGTCGTGGGACGGGGACGCCGCGGGCGGGCGTGGAGCACGGACCACGGCAACTTTGCCGCCAGCCTTCTGATGGCGCCGACGGGTGGCCATGCCGGGGCCGCGCTGCGATCTTTCGTCGCGGCGCTCGCTCTCAGGGACACGTTGGTGGAACTGACCGGGCTGCCGGCGCTTTTCTCCCTCAAATGGCCGAACGATGTGCTGCTGCGGGGGCAGAAGCTCGCGGGGATCCTGCTTGAAACCTCCGGTTCGCCGCTGCGGCTCGTCATCGGATTCGGCGTGAACCTCGTCACGACGCCCGCGTCGCGTGATCTGGAGGAGAATGCCATGACCCCGATCAGCCTTGCAGCCGGAACCGGCCGCACCCTGGCTCCGGAGGCGCTGCTCGACCGGCTCGCGCCCGCCTTCGACCGATGGGAGACGCGCCTCGTGGGGGAAGGATTCGCGCCGGTGCGCGCTGCCTGGCTTGCGAATGCCGCCGGCCTTGGCGCGCCGGTTGTGGTGCGTCTGCCGGGACGGAGGCTCAGCGGCCGGTTCGATACGATCGACGCGAACGGCGCGCTCGTGCTCGGGACGCCGGAGGGGCAGATACCCGTGGCGGCGGGCGATGTCTTCTTCGGCGCCGGCGACGAGCCCTCCGATCCGCCGGCCCCGCCGGGACCCGGCCGCCCGCCCGCCGAGCCGCCAGTGCCGGATCAGCCGGATGTGCCGGGCATTCCGGGCGAACCCGGCAGTCCGAACGGGCCCGATCTGCCGCCGGAGGAGCCGCCGGTCATCGATCCGCCGGGACCGGCCGCGCCGCCCGAGTCTCCGCCTCTTCAGGACCCGCCAGGCACCGACATTCCGACGGAAGTGCCGCCGATCCCGCCGACCGAGCTGCCGCCGGGCGGTCCCGCCGAAGTGCCGCAGCAGGTGACGCGTGCTTCTGGCGATTGACGTCGGCAACACCAACGCGGTCTTCGCCGTCCATGACGGCAGGCAACTCGTCGGGGAGTGGCGCTGCCGGACGGAGCGGGCGCGGACGGCGGACGAGTATTTTGTCTGGCTGCGCCAGCTCATGGAGTTCGCGGGCATCTCCGGGAAGATCGATTCGGTCATCGTCTCCTCGGTGGTGCCGCAGGTGCTCTTCAACCTGAGGGTCCTCGCCGACCGCTATTTCCACACGCGGGCACAGGTGGTGGGGCGGCCGGATGTGAAGCTGCCGATCGAGGTGCGGGTCGACCCGTCGACGGCGGTTGGCGCGGACCGGCTCGTGAACACGGTCGGGGCCTGGGACCGCTACGGCGGCGATCTCGTCATCGTCGATTTCGGGACGGCGACAACCTTCGACGTGGTCGGGCATGACGGCGCTTACGAGGGCGGCGTGATCGCGCCCGGCGTGAACCTGTCGCTCAAGGCGATGCACGAGGCGGCGGCGGCGCTGCCGTTCATCGATGTCACCAAGCCCGCGCAGGTGGTCGGCACCAATACCGTCGCCTGCATGCAGTCGGGCATCTTCTGGGGCTATGTCGGGCTGATCGAGGGCGTCTGCGCGAGGATCACCGCCGAGCGGGACCGCAAGATGACGGTGATCGGAACCGGGGGCCTCTCGACCCTCTTCGCGCAGGGAACAGAGGTATTCGAGAGGGTCGACACCTCGCTCACGATACACGGCCTGGTCCTGATCGACCGGCTGAACAGGGAACAGGGACAGGCAGATGGCTGATGGAGAACGGCTGATCTACGTCGCGCTCGGGGGCGCGGGCGAGATCGGCATGAACATGTATATCTACGGTTACGGACGGCCGGGGCAGGAGCGCCTGATCATGGTCGATTGCGGCGTCACCTTTTCCGACATGGAGACCTCGCCGGGGGTCGATCTGATCATGGCCGATCCGCACTGGGTCCAGGCGCGGGCCGACCGGCTGGAGGCGATCTTGATCACCCATGCCCACGAGGACCATGTCGGCGCGCTCGGCCTGCTGTTTCCGCGGCTGAAGGCGCCGGTGGTCTATGCGCGCCGGTTCACGGCGGCGCACGCGAAGCTCAAGATGGAGCGCGCAGGGCAGGATACGACCCGCGTTCACCAGGTCGATCCCTGGCCGCGGACGGTGCAGGCGGGGCCGTTCACGGTCGGTTTCGTGCCGGTCTCGCACTCGATCCCCGAATGTTCGAGCATCGTCATCGACACGCCGGCGGGCCGCGTGGTGCATTCGGCCGATTTCAAGGTCGATCCGACCCCGGTCGTCGGCGAGGCGTTCAGCCCGGAGCTGTTCGGGGAGATCGGCGCGCAGGGGGTGAAGGTGCTCGTCTGCGATTCGACCAACGTCTTCGTGGAGCACCCGGGGCGGTCGGAAGCGACGCTCGCGGAGCCGCTGGCGGCGCTGATGCGCGAGGCGAAGGGCATGGTGGTGGCGACCACCTTCGCCTCGAACGTGGCGCGGCTGAAGACGCTTGCGGAGGCGGCGAGGGCGGCGGGCCGCTCGGTCGTCGTCGTCGGACGGGCGATGAAGCAGATGCTGGCGACCGCGCGGACCGCCGAGGTGCTCGACAGTTTCCCGCCCACGCTCGACCCCCAGGACGTGCCCGGTGTGCCCCGCGAGAGGCTGCTCGTGCTCGCGACCGGCAGCCAGGGCGAACGGCGGGCGGCGACCGCGCAGCTCGCGGCCGGTTCCTATCAGGGGATCGAGCTCAGGGAAGGCGACACGGTATTGTTCTCGTCCCGGACGATTCCGGGAAACGAGCTCGGGGTGATCCGCATCCTCAACCAGTTTTCGGAGCGGGGCGTGCGGGTGATCGACGAATCAGGCGGGCGCTATCATGTATCCGGCCATCCGAACCGGCCGGATCTCGTGACCATGCACGAACTCCTGCGGCCGCGGGTGGTGGTGCCGAACCACGGCGAACACCGGCATCTCGTCTCCCATGCCGAGCTTGCGCGGGCAGCCGGGCGGCAGGGGCTGGTGGCGGCGAACGGAGCGGTGGTGGACCTTACCGGCGACGAGGCCCGGGTGGTCGATCATGTCGAGACCGGCCGGGTCTACCTCGACGGCAGCGAGCTCATCGGCGCGACCGACGGCGTGGTACGCGACCGGCTGCGCGTGGCGCTGCGCGGCCATGTCGCGGTCAACGTGATCTTCGACGAAGAGGGGCGGCCCCTGGGCGGTTCCTGGGCCGAGCCGCGCGGCCTCCCGGACACCGGCCGGTATCCCGAGGGGATTGGCGGCGCGATCGAGGCGGCGGTTGATGGCAGCCTCGAACGCGCAAAGAAGGCCGAGCTTGCGAGCGACGACACGGTGGAGCGGCTGGTGGTGCAGACCTCGAACCGGATCTGCATGGATCTCGTGGGCAAGAAGCCGGTGGTCACGGTGATGATCAGCCGGCTTGAATAGGGGGAGCGGAGCAGCGGACCGGGTGTGGGCAACAGACGCCCACACGGGAAATCTCCCTTAAGTACTTGCTTCAAAATCGTGAGTAAAAGTTAACCGATCATGAGCAATGGTCGGAGGCCGGGGAGGCCTTCCGCCAGTTCCGATCGTCGGTCGCATCTTCCAGCTCCGTGCGATCCGCTCCCGGGCAGGATCGCAGCCACGGGGGCACGGGCGACCGCTCGTACCCCGTGACGTGCGCAACCAGCCGACGCGGCGTCAGGCAGCGGGAGCCGCCTCGACCGGTTGTGTCCCCTCGCTGGTCCGGGTGCGGGAGCGACGGACGATGCGGCGGCGGGGCTTGGCCTCGGCGACGGGCTCCTCTGCCGGGGCGGCCGGGGTTTCGGACCCTTGGTCCGCCGGTTCTGCGGTGGCCGTGGTCACGGGTTCGGGCGTCAGGCGGAATTCACGGAGAAGAAAGGCCGGCACGTGATCGCCAAGGCCAGTCACCGGGCGGTTGTCGGTCCTTTCCCGCCGACCCCTGCGGGCGCTCGTCTCGACGGCCTTCGGTTCGGCAGGCTTC
>CAYMOD010000201.1:0-4732 GCA_964391945.1 uncultured Rhodobacterales bacterium
GACGATCAGGAAGATCGTGCCGACGAGGATGTGGAAACCGTGGAAGCCGGTCGCCATGAAGAAGGTGGCGCCGTAGATGTTGCCGGCGAAACCAAAGGCGGCGTGGTTGTACTCGTAGGCCTGGAAGACGGTGAACAGGATGCCGAGGGCGATGCCGATCCACAGGCCCCACTTGAGATGGTCGCGGTTGTTCTCGTGCGCGAGCGCATGGTGTGCCCAGGTCACGGCACAGCCAGAGCAGAGCAGGACCAGCGTGTTGATGAACGGCAGGTGCCAGGGGTCGAAGGTCTCGATCCCCGCCGGCGGCCAGATGTTGTCGATCGCGTCCATCGGATAGATCGCGTGTTTGAAGAACGACCAGAACCATGCCGAGAAGAACATCACCTCGGAGATGATGAAGAGGATCATCCCGTAGCGCAGCCCGATGATCACCACGGGCGTATGGTCGCCGACACGGCTCTCATGGATCACGTCGCCCCACCAGACGTACATGGTGTAGAACACCATGGCGAGTCCGGCGAAGAACACCCAAGGCGTATAGCTGTGGAACCAGAGGACGGCGCCCACGAGCATGATGAAAGCGGACACCGCGCCAAGGAACGGCCAAGGGCTCGGTGGCAGGACGTGATAGTCGTGGTTCTTGTGGCCGGCCATGATGTCTCTCGTCTTCGTGGTTAACGCGTTGCTTGGGTGCCGATTGCGGCCTCGGCAGTCAGAATGCCCTCGGGGGCGTCGGCCGAAGGCGCGGCCGCAGCCTGTCCACTGGCCGGGACCGAATCCGCCGGCACGTCCGAACGGTGCATCGTGTAGGAGAGCGTGATCGCCCGGACCCCGCCCGCCTCGCGATCCTCGACCATATCCGGATCGATGAAGAAGGTCACGGGCATGTCGACACGCTCGCCGGGGCCGAGGATCTGCATCTCGAAGCAGAAACAGGCGATCTTGGCGAAGAAGGGTCCGGCCGAGAACGGCGCGACATTATAGCTCGCGGTGCCGGCGACCGTCTCGTCCGTCGGGTTGTAGGCCTCGTAGAACATGAGGCCGGTCTCGCCGATCCGGAGGTCCATGGTCCGGACCTTGGGCCGGAACTCCCACGCCATGTCGGGGGCGGTGCTGGCGTCGAAACGGACAGTAACCGTTTCGTCGAGTATCTCCGCCCCGCTCTCTGCCGCGACGGAGGTGGTGCCGCCGTAACCGGTAACGCGGCAGAACCAGTCGTAAAGTGGCACCGCAGCGTAGGCCGCGCCGAGCATGACGGGGGGAATCAGGAAGAGCGCGTAGGCGGTCCGGCGCGCCTTGCCCGGCTTCTTCATCGGTTCAATCCGTCGGCATTCACCGGGGCTTCCACCGTGGCGGGCGCGCCCACCTGGAAGCCCTTGATCGCGTGCCCGGCTTCGAGCTTGACGATCGTCACCATGAAGACAAGCAGCACGAAGGCGCCGAGCGTGAGGCCGAGGCCGAGATTGCGGCTCCGGCGCCTTCCGTAGATCTCGTGGGTGGTGGGTCGCATGGGTCGCTCCCTCAGAACAGCTTCGGCCAGCCTGCCGGCGCGAGGCCCGCGACGGCAAGGATCGCCTCGAGAAGGAGAAGGCCGAAGATCAGCGTCAGATAGAGGATCGAGAAGCCGAAGAACTGCTTCTCCGCGCGGTAGCCATCGGCGGCGGCTGCGCCCTCGTCACGGTGCCAGAGCCGCCAGGCGCCATGGAGGAAAATGGCGCTGAGGATGATGGCGCCGGCGAGATAGACCGGCCCGCCGACACCCGTCACGCCGAGAGCGATGGTGATCGGCGTGAGCACCACGGTATAGGCGAGGATCTGGTTGCGCGTGACCCGCTCGCCCGCGGTCACCGGCAGCATCGGCAGCCCGGCGCGGACGTAATCGTCGTTGCGGAAGAGCGCGAGCGCCCAGAAATGCGGCGGCGTCCAGAGGAAGATGACAAGGAACATCATCACGCTCTCGACCGAGATCCCGCCCGTCGCCACCGCCCAGCCGATCATCGGCGGGAAGGAACCGGCGGCGCCGCCGATGACGATGTTCTGCGGCGTCGCCCGTTTCAGCCACATCGAGTAGATCACCGCATAGAAGAAGATCGTGAAGGCGAGGATCGCCGCCGCGAGGAGATTGGCGAAGAGCGCGAGCATCACCACCGCGAATCCGCTCAGCGTGACGCCGATCGCCAGCGCCTCCTCACCGGTGACGCGGCCTGAGGGGATCGGGCGCGCGGTCGTCCGCCGCATCACCGCATCGATGTCCTGATCCCACCACATGTTGAGGGCGCCGGCGGCACCCGCGCCCACGGCGATGCAGACGAGGCTCGCGAAGGCGATCACCGGGTGCACGGAGACCGGCGCCGCCGCGAGGCCGACGAACGCGGTGAAGACCACGAGCCGCATCACCCGGGGCTTCAGAAGCTCGAAATAATCGCCGAACTGCGCCTCGTGCGCCCCGGCTCCGGTGGTCCAGCTTGCGTCGCTCATTCACATCCCCGCCACAGGCACCACTGCGGCAGCCTTCCCGCTGCCAGGACGGAGCCGGCCACATCGGCCGGCACCAACTTCATTCCTTTCGCGGCGGCACGCCTCAGCGTGCTGCGGCTACTTCCTGCTCCGGCCGCGTTCCGCCGAACTCGTCGATCGCCCAGTCGAGCCATTCTTCGTAGACTTCCTCGCTCACCACCTTGACGGTGATCGGCATGAAGCTGTGGTCGAGGCCGCAGAGCTCCGAGCAGAAGCCGAAGTAGATGCCCTCCTTGTCCGCGCGGAACCAGGTCTCGTTGAGCCGGCCGGGTACCGCGTCCATGTGCACGCCGAAGGATGTGATCTTCCACGAATGGATGACGTCGGCGCCGGTGACCTGAATCCGGATCGTCTTGTCGACCGGTACGACCATCGCAGAATCGGTCGCCATGAGATAGTGACCTTCGTCGTAGCCGGCCGCCTCGAGTTCGTCCCGCTCGAGCATGAAGCTCTCGAAGCCGAATTCGTAATCCGGATACTCGTAGCCCCAGAACCACTGATAGCCGGTCGTCTTGATCGTGATGTCCGCCTCCGGGACATTGACCTGCTTGAACAGCACCGGGAGCGAGAACGAGCCGATCACGATCAGGACCAGCACCGGGACGAGCGTCCACGCGACCTCGATCCGGGTGTTGTGCGTGAAACCGGCGGGCGTCGGGTTCCGCCGCCGGTTGAAGCGGATCATGCAGAAGAGCACGAGGAGAATCACGAAGAGAACGATCGCGAGCATGATGTAATGCACCAGGTACGACACCCAGTGGGTGTCGTAGGCGACCGGCGAGGCCGCCGGCATGTAGCCGGTGCCGCCCTGAACCGGCACGCCCACCACCTCCAGCGGCGGCAGGTTGCCCCAGATCTGCACCTCCTGATCCTCGCGCGGGGACACCGGCGCGTCCTCGTGCGGCGCGGCCACCGCTTCGGTCTCCTCGGCGACGTCGGCCTGCGCCTCCGGGTCGTCGGGCTGCTCGCCCACCGCCGGATCGTCGGTGTCGGGCGCCTCGCCCGGGATCTCGAGCATCGGATCATCGACGCGCGGCTGCTCCGGATCGAAAATGCCGGTCTCGGCCTCATTCTCGATGACGCCTGTCTCCGGCTCCTGCGCCACGAGGACGTTGGTGGAGAGCAGTGTGAGAGAAAGGAGCAGCGCCGTGCCGAGGCTAGCCGTCTTCATGCCATCGTTCCCATACACTTTGGCGAGTCCGCGCGGCCGAGGTACCGCGAACCGCGGGCATGCCGGGGATCCCGTGTTGTCTTACGGCATGCGGTCAACCATATCTGGGTGAAGTTGACAAGGCTCGCCCGCGCGCAGATCGGGGACCACGACCAAAGCCCCGGACAGAGCCTGCGGGCGCACGCCTTCCACCATCCCTCAGACCGGGAGAAAGCATGGCCGCCGCCGAACCTCGCTTCCGCCCCTTCGAGACCATGATTCCGGAGGAAACCGCGCTTGCCCGCCTGCGCGACGCCGTCGCCGGCGCCGATGACGGCGAACTCTTCCTCGAGCGGCGGCGCTCGGAATCGCTTCTCTTCGACGACGGGCGGCTCAGGACCGCGAGCTACAACGCGGCCGAGGGATTCGGTCTGCGGGCGGTGCGTGGCGAAACCGCCGGCTACGCCCATTCGACCGAAATCTCCGAGGCCGCGCTGAAGCGTGCAACCGATACGGCGCGACTCGCGGTCGGTGCCGGCGGCGGCAGCCTCGCCGCGCCACCCATACCCACGAACCAGCGCCTCTACACCGATCATGACCCGTTCGACGACGCCGATTTCGCCGCCAAGGTCGAGACGCTGCGCGCGGTCGACGCCTACCTGCGCGCACTCGACCCGCGGGTGGTACAGGTCTCGGTCTCGCTCGCCGCCTCGATGCAGGAGATCGAGATCCTCCGGCCCGAGGGGCTGCGCCTTGCCGAGGCCCGGCCGATGGCGCGCCTCAACCTCTCGGTGATCGTCGAGGAGAATGGAAGGCGCGAATCCGGCTCCCATGGCAGCGGCGGGCGCTACGGGCTTGCCGGGCTGATCGATCCCGCCCACTGGCAGGCATCGGCGCGCGAGGCGCTCAGGATCGCCATCGTCAACCTCCGCGCCGAACCGGCGCCTGCAGGCGTCATGGACGTGGTGCTCGGCCCCGGCTGGCCTGGCATCCTGCTTCACGAGGCAGTGGGACATGGGCTCGAGGGTGACTTCAACCGCAAGAAGACCTCGGCCTTCGCCGGCC
>CAYMOD010000202.1:0-4671 GCA_964391945.1 uncultured Rhodobacterales bacterium
GCTCATCCCCCGCGCCGATGACCCCATCATCGGCCTGCCAGCCATGGCAGCCTGATCAGTCCGGCCAACACCGGAGCCCGTGCTGGCGATCGCCAGCTACACCCCGTCATGGGCACGACCGTTGGCGCCCTCCCTGCTGCAGAAGCGGCCATACTCCTGATCACCGCCAGCGCCACGACCGTCGCAAAGTTTGATCATGCGCAAAGTCGGGGCCTCGGTCGGGTGGTATCGGCGCTATATGGAAGACATCGCTCACCTGCGCCGCCTCGGATTGTTCGAGGCCCGTGTCCCGCGCTACACGAGCTACCCGACGGCGCCCGTTTTCGCGCCAACCATCGGCAGCGCGTTCCAGGTCGAGTGTATCGAAACGCTCGACCCTGCCGAGCCCGTCTCCGTCTATGTCCATATCCCGTTCTGCGAGCGGCTGTGCTGGTTCTGCGCCTGCCGCACCCAGGGAACGAAGACGCTGAACCCGGTCGAGAGCTATCTCGGCACGATCGAGGCGGAACTGCGCCTGCTCGCGGCGCATATACCGCCCGGCCTGCGCATGGGGCGCCTGCACTGGGGCGGCGGCACGCCCACCATCCTGACGCCACCGATGATCCATCGCCTCGCGCAGGCATTGAAGGCAGTACTGCCGCCGGCGCGGGACTGGGAATTCTCGGTCGAGATCGATCCGACCCTCGTCGACCGCGCAAAGATCGAGGCGCTGCGCGCGGAAGGCATGAACCGGGCGAGCATCGGCATCCAGGACTTCTCGGAGACCGTCCAGAACGCGATCGGCCGGGTGCAATCCTTCGAGACGACCGCCGCCTGTGTCGGGATGCTGCGCGACGCCGGCATCCGCTCGCTGAACGCGGATCTCGTCTACGGCCTGCCGCACCAGACGCTCGGGCGGATGCATGTTTCAATCGACAGGGTCCTCACCCTTGCGCCCGACCGGATCGCCCTCTTCGGCTATGCCCACGTGCCGCACCTCTCGAAGCGCCAGCAACTGATCGACGAGGCCGCCCTGCCCGGCGACATCGCGCGCCATCAGCTTTTCTCCGAGGCGGCGGCACAATTCTGCGAGGCCGGCTACCGCGCGATCGGCATCGACCATTTCGCGCGCCCCGGCGACGCTCTCACCATGGCCGCCGACAGCGGGACCCTGCGGCGGAATTTCCAGGGCTACACCACCGACAGCTGCCGGACGCTCATCGGTCTCGGCGCCTCGTCGATCTCGCGCTTCGAGAACGGCTATGTCCAGAACGCATCCGCCACCGCGGCCTATGTCCAGCGGATCGAGGCCGGCACGCTTACCGGCTTCCGGGGCCACCGCCACACCGGCGAGGACAGACTCCGGGCTCGCGTCATCGAGATGCTGATGTGCGATTTCCGCATCGACCTCGCCGCGCTCCGCCGCGATTTCGGCCCGGCGGCGGACGGATTCGAGCCCGTCCACCGGACGGTCGAGGCGAAGTTCGCGCCCTATGTGGCGGTCGACGCGCGGGATGTCCGGGTGCTGCCCGAAGGGCGGCCGCTCGCCCGGATGATCGCCGCCGAATACGATGGTTACCGCGACGTCGCCGCGACCTACTCGAAGGCATCGTGACGTGGACCGGGCAGGAGAACATGTGCCGAGTTCCCGGAGCGGGCGCACGGACGGAAGCGGGATGATGGCGATGGCCGGAACTGCGCAGAGGATGAGGGCATGGGAGGGGCACGCGTTCCTGAGCCATGGCTTCCGGCCGTTCTTTCTCGGCGGAGCGATCTGGGCGGCGCTGGCGATGGGACTCTGGATCGGGATGCTCGCGGGCGGGATCGTCCTGCCATCGCGGCTCGGACCGATCGACTGGCACGTCCATGCGCTCGTCTTCGGGTTCGTCCCGGCGGTCGTGACGGGCTTCCTGCTCACGGCCATACCGAACTGGACCGGCCGGCTGCCGGTCGTCGGCCGCAGTCTCCTCGCGCTCTTCGGCCTCTGGCTTGCGGGACGGATCGCGATGCTCGGGTCCGGCATTCTGCCGGCGGGGGTTGCCGAAGCGGTCGATCTGGCCTTCCTCCTCGCCGTCGCGCTGGTGGCGGCGCGGGAAATCATCGCCGGGCGGAACTTGCGGAACCTCGTCGTGCTGTTCGGTGTGGCGCTCCTCTGGATCGGCAACCTCATCTTCCACATCGAGGCGGCGCGTGGCGGCAATGCAGCCATCGGTTACGGCGCGCGGATGGGCATCGCCGCGGCCGTGTTCCTCATCCTTCTGATCGGCGGACGAATCGTGCCGAGCTTCACGCGCAACTGGCTCGCGCAGCGGCTGCCGGGCCGGCTGCCGGTTCCGTTCGGGCGGTTCGACATTGTTACGCTCGCGCTCGCGGGGCTCGCGCTTGCGCTCTGGATCGCGGCGCCGCGCTCCGCCGTTACGACGCTTGCCTGCCTCGTCGCGGGCGGAGCGCATCTGGTGCGGCTCGCCCGCTGGGCCGGATGGCGGACGGGGACGGAGCCGCTCCTTGCGATCCTCCACGCCGGTTATCTCTTCGGGCCGCTCGGGTTCCTCGCACTGGCGGCGGCGGGGCTTGTGCCCGGCGCGATCAGCGCGTCGGCGGCGCTCCATGCCTGGACGGCCGGGGCAATCGGCGTGATGACGCTTTCGGTAATGACACGGGCGAGCCTCGGGCACAGCGGGCGGGCGCTGACGGCCGGGAAGGGCACTCTCCTCATCTATGCCTGCATCGTGTCCGGCGCGCTGCTACGGGTCGCGAGCGGCGTGACCGGCGCTCCGGGCGGGCTCCAGGAACTCTCGGGGCTCCTCTGGATGCTCGCCTTCGGCGGGTTCGCGATCCTCTACTGGCCGGCCCTGACCCGGCCGCGGCTCGCGCCGAAGCGCCCGCAGCCGCGGCCGACCTGAGAAAACACCGTGGACCCTCCTACCCTTTGTGACGACGAAGCGGCTGGACACCCGAAGCATGTGGCGAATTCATCCTGTAGCTGTTCTAATCCTGAATGCTTCAAAGTATCCGTGGGAGGGCAAGCATGACTCACAGTTTCAATCCCGACTGGGACCCGCGATCCGAAACGGTCCTCGCCAACCAGATCGCAGCTTATGATGATTTGCGGCGGCGGTGCCCTGTTGCGCGAAGCGACTATCACCACTGGTCGATCCTGCGACATGAGGACGTCACGCGCGCCCTGATGGACCACGAGACCTTCAGCAACGTGGTCTCCCAGCGCATCTCCGTCCCGAACGGCATGGATCCGCCCGAACACACCCCGTTCCGGGCGATCATCGAGCCGTTCTTCTCTCCCGAGGCGATGGCCGAATTCGAGCCGATCTGCCGCGGGATCGTCGAGGAACTTGTCAACCGCCTGCCCGAACGCGGCGAGATCGAGCTCATCCGTCTCATCGCCGAGGATTTTGCGATACTGGTCCAATGCGCCTTCATGGGCTGGCCGGAGCGGGTGCACGAGCCGCTGCGCCGCTGGACGCGGCACAATTCCGAAGCGACGCTCAGCGGCGATCGGGAGAGGATGGCAACGGTTGCGCACGAATTCGACGGCGGTATCCGCCGGCTCCTGCAGGAGCGCCGCGATGCCGGCGAGGACGCCCCCGACGACGCGACGACGCGGCTGATGCGGGCAGAGGTCGATGGCCGTCCGATCGAGGATGCGGAGATCGTCAGCATCATCCGCAACTTCACGGTGGGCGAGCTCGCGACGATCTCCGCAAGCGTCGGTATCGTCGTCGAGTATCTTGCCCGGCGACCAGAACTCCAGGATCGCCTGCGCGCGGAGCCGGAACTCCTGCCGGCAGCCATTGACGAGATCCTGCGAATTCACGCGCCCCTGATCGCCAACCGGCGGGTCACCACCTGTCCCGTCGAGATCGGCGGACGGCAGATCGGGGCCGACGAACGCATAACCCTGATCTGGGCCTCGGCCAACCGCGACGAGGCGGTCTTCGACGATCCCGACGAATTCCGGCTCGACCGTGATCCGTCGCTGAACCTTCTCTACGGCGCGGGCATCCACGTCTGCCCAGGGGCGCCACTCGCGCGGCTGGAGCTCAGGCTGATGATCGAGGCCATGCTCGCGGGGACGAGCACGTTCAGCCTCGTCGAGGGAAACGATCCGGTCCGCGACGTCTATCCCAGCAGCGGCTTCCGCGTGCTGCCACTCCAGGTGGAGCGGCGCAGCCAGCAGGGGAAGTCGGAAGCGAAGGAATGACTGGATGGCGCTGAAACACGCCCGGGCCGGGGAGATCGTCGACCTGCGGCCGTTCAGCGGCAGCATCGGCGAGGCGAGGACTGCGGCCATCGTCAAGACCAACGAGTTCGAGGCGGTTCGCCTCGTCGTTGCGGCGGGATCACAAATCCCGCCGCACAAGGTTCCTGGACAGATAACGCTGCATTGTCTGGAGGGGCACGTCGAACTCGGGCTTGAGGGCGAGCGTCTCGAACTGCGCGCGGGCGACTGGGTCTATCTCGACGGAGGCGCGGTACACGCGCTTAAAGGGATCGAGGACGCCTCGCTTCTTCTGACCATCCTTCTCGGGCGCTGAAGCAACGATGGCCATGTCGAAGACGCAGCGGGGGTACAACACACCGGTCTCGAGGGAGGTAGGTGCATGTGCCAGATAGGTGACATACTTCCGCATATTTTGTCGAATCGATCGGGATTTTCCGGGTTCTGGACGAGAG
>CAYMOD010000203.1:0-4636 GCA_964391945.1 uncultured Rhodobacterales bacterium
GATGCGTCCGCGACGCGCTTTCATCATGCTGCGCAGCACGGCTTTGGACATGCGGTACACCGAACTCAGGTTGGTGTTGATGATGTCGTCCCACTCATCCGCCTTCATTCGCAATAACAAGTTGTCGCGGGTAATGCCGGCGTTGTTGACGAGGATCTCCACCGGGCCGAGGTCGGCTTCGACCTGGCGGATGCCCTCCGTGCAGGCATCATAGTCGGCGACCGACCATTTGTAGGTCTTGATCCCGGTCTCGTCGGTGAACTTCCGCGCCGCCTCGTCATTGCCGCCATAGGTGGCGGCGACGGTATGGCCCGCTTCCTTCAGCGCCCTCGAGATCGCCGCGCCAATGCCACGCGAGCCGCCGGTGACCAGTGCTACACGTCCCATGAAATCCTCCGTCTATTATAATTGGGAACCTGCCGATGAGAAAGGGCGGGATCGCTCCCGCCCCGATGGTCTCAGCGCTCGACGCAGAGGGCGACGCCCATGCCGCCACCGATGCAGAGGGTGGCGAGGCCTTTCTTTGCGCCCCGCCGCTTCATCTCGAAGAGGAGCGTGTTGAGGACGCGGGCGCCGGAGGCGCCGATCGGGTGGCCGATGGCGATGGCGCCGCCGTTGACGTTCACGATCTCCGGGTCCCAGCCCAGGTCCTTGTTGACCGCGATCGCCTGCGCCGCGAAGGCCTCGTTCGCCTCGACGAGATCGAGGTCGGAGACCTTCCAGCCCGCCTTCTCGAGCGCCCGGCGCGAGGCGGGGATCGGCCCGGTGCCCATGATCTTCGGATCGACGCCGGCGGTGGCGTAGGAGACGATCCGGGCGAGCGGCTCGATGCCGCGGCGCTCGGCCTCCTCGGCCGTCATCAGCACTGCGACGGCGCCGCCGTCGTTAATGCCTGACGCGTTCGCGGCGGTGACGGTGCCGTCCTTGGAGAAGGCGGGCCTCAGCTTCTGCATGTTCTCGAGCGTGGCGCCGTGGCGGATATACTCGTCCTTGTCGACGACCGTCTCGCCCTTGCGGGTCTTGACGGTGAAGGGGATCACCTCGTCATCGAAACGGCCTTCCTTCTGGGCGGCCTCGGCCTTGTTCTGCGAACGGAGCGCGAACTCGTCCTGCTCTTCACGGGTGATCTGGAACTTCTCGGCGACGTTCTCGGCGGTGGTGCCCATGTGGTAGCCGTTGAAGGCGTCCCAGAGCCCGTCCTTGATCATCGTGTCGATGAACTTGAGGTCGCCCATCTTCTGGCCGGCGCGGAGATGCGCCGAATGCTGCGAGAGCGACATGCTCTCCTGGCCGCCCGCGACCACGATCCCGGCGTCGCCGAGCTGGATGCTCTGGGCGGCGAGGGCGACGGCGCGCAGGCCCGAGCCGCAGACCTGGTTGATCCCCCAGGCCGCCGAACCTTCGGGAAGGCCGGCGGCGATATGCGCCTGCCGGGCCGGGTTCTGGCCCTGACCGGCGGTCAGTACCTGGCCCATGATCGTCTCGGAAACCTCGGCGGCCTCGACGCCGGCGCGCTCGAGGGCGGCGCGGATTGCCGCGGCGCCGAGTTCGTGCGCGGGCGTGGTGGCGAACGCGCCGTTGAAACTGCCGACCGCGGTGCGGGCCGCCGATGCGATGACGATGTTGGTCATTCAGTCCTCCTCTTGCGCAGTCTCTGGTGGCCTTCGCCGCCGGTTCGTCATCCCGGCCCGATTCGCCCTGTTCGACCGCTCCTCCTTCGCAGGTTGCACCAATCGCGCTACCGGCTCAACCGCGATGGACATCGAGAAAGTCGACAAGGGGGCGCCAGACCTGCGATGGCGCCCCTCCGCCGGCAACCATGCCGACATGTCCGGTCGGCGGCGCGATGACCCTCGCCCCCGGCACCGCTTCGGGCAGGGCGCGGGTAAGCGGCGGCGGCGCGATCGAGTCGCTCTGCCCGCAGAAGGCGAGGGTGGGTGCGCGGATCGCCTCGGCCCGCACCGTCCCGCCGAGGAAGGTCCAGCCGCCCTCGATGATGCGGTTGCGGATCTGCCAGTCGACGAGGAGGTCGATCGCGGCGCGCGTCGCCATCGGTATCCCGTTGGCGAGCCAGTCCTCGATCGCGACGAAATGGCGTATTGCCGCGCTCTCCGCCTCGAGTTGGACGAAGCGCTGGAACTTGATCGCCACCTGCATCGGGTTGATGAGGGCGAAAAGCGTCTGGAGAAGCACGGTCGGCACCGTGCCGAAGGCATCGCCGAGCCCCTCGAGCAGCGCCTCCACCCGCTCCGGCCCCTCGGCGCGCAGCATGGTGCGCAGCCCGCCGGAGATGCCCGCGGTCGCATCGAATCTCCAGGGCGCGCCGATGGTGACGAGGGCGGAGACATCCTCGGGCGCCCGCGCCGCGAGCCCCGCTGCAAGCGTGCCGCCCATGCAGTAGCCGATGACGGGGATCGGCCCCCCCGCCGCCTCGCAAAGGGCCCGGAGCGCCGGCAGCAGCCGCTCGCGCCCATACTCGGCGACGCCGAAGCCATGTTCCTCCGGCCCCGGTTCGCCCCAGTCGAGCAGGAGCGGCCGGAAGCCGCGCGCGGCGAGCCAGCGCAGGAGCGAGCGTTCGGGAAGGAGGTCGAGGATATAGGCGCGGTTGATCAGGCTCGGCACGACGAGGAGCGGCCGGCCCTCCGGCACGGCCCCGGGCACTTGCCCGTAGTCGAGGAGCCGGGTCGAGCCGCTCGCCCAGAATGCCGGGGGGTCGGCGAGGTTGCGACGGTAGGGATGCGTCTGCCAGCGTTCGATCCCGGCCACCATCGCCGAGAGCCGGGCGCCGATCTCGCGGACAAGCGCGAGGCGCTCGGGCTCGCTTGCGAGCGCCTCGGCCGCCCCCCGCAGATGCGGGGCCCAGGGGAAGCCGGGATCCTGCGCCATGGGTGCCGCCAACAGCGCCTGCTGGTAACCGACGAGTGCCGTGAACATGTGGAAGATCATCGGGCTCGGCTCCCCGATGCGGTGCGGGGCGGGGGCGTTGCCGTCCGGAGGCGGGATCCCGGCGCTCACCCTCAACTCCGGTGCTTCCCGCGGACAGCAGGACCGTGGATGGCAAGATGCATCAGGTTCCGCTCCCAGCGGTCGAGATAGCGCCGCGCCCGCTCCGTCACCGCCGATTCGCGCTCCTGCTCCGACATCCATCCTGCATCGGGAGCCGAGCGGGACCCGGTCGTTGCGGCCCCCCGGCGCCTCTTCCTGCGCGCCGTCATCCCCTGCCTCCCTTCGCTTGACCCCGGAGCCGGGATCGCCCACAACTTCGCCCGAGTTCGCATTTGCGAATAAGCCGTTTGCGCCGCACGCTCCCCCGTTGCACGCACCCACGGCACCGCCTCAGGACTAGGAGACCCGCGCGTGGCTGAAAAGGACGAAAGAACGGCCGAGCCGATCGTCATCAAGAAGTACGCGAACCGCCGGCTCTACAATACGGCAAAGTCGTCCTACGTGACGCTCGATCACCTCAGCCAGATGGTGCGCGACGGCCTCGATTTCGTGGTGACGGACGCGAAATCCGGCGAGGACATCACCCGCTCGGTGCTCGCCCAGATCATCTTCGAGGAGGAAACGAAGGGGCAGACCATGCTGCCCGCGAACTTCCTGCGCCAGCTCATCCGCCTCTACGGCGACACGCTGCAGGGTTTCGTGCCGGCTTATCTCGAAGCGTCCATGGACACTTTCGCCCGCAATCAGGAAAAGATGCGGGACCAGCTTCGCCACACCTTCGGGGTCAATCCGGCCCTCCAGAACTTCGAGGTGCTGACCCGCGCCAACATGGAACTGTTCGAGCAGGCGATGCGGATGTTCACGCCCTTCGCCACCAGCGGGCAGCCCGGACAGACCGAGGGCGAGCGGCCGGAGGGAGCGAAGGGGATGGGAAAGGAGGCGAAGAAGGACATGGAACTTGACGAATTGAAGCGCCAGCTCGCCGACATGCAGGCGCGCCTCACCAAGCTCGGCCGCGACGGCTGAAGCGCGAAGTCCCGGGGTCTTGAATGGCTCAGCAGGCGGCTCTCAGCAGGCGGCGGCGCACCGGGTCTCGATCGTCGGATGGCTGATGCCGGCGAGCGGCCGGCCGTAAAGATGGCCCTGCAGACAGTCGATCCCGAGTCGCTCCAGCCAGGCCGCGTCCTCCGGCCGTTCCACGCGCTCGGCCACCGTCATCATCTCGAAATGCCGTGCGACCGCCATCAGGCATTCCACGAGCACCTGCGCGTCCCTGGTTTCCGCAACACCGTCGACAAAGGCGCCGTCGATCTTGACCACGTCGAAACGCAGGTCGCGGAAATGGCGGAACCCGGTCGCGCCCGCGCCGAAATCGTCCAGCGCGAAAGCGACGCCCTCGCCACGGACGTAGCTCATGAAGTCGCGGGTCTGGTGGACGTCGCGGATCGCCTCGGTCTCGGTCACCTCGATGATCAGGCGTTTGAGCGCATTGCGCGAGACGTTCGTTGCGCGGCGGAAGACGGCGAGCCAGCCCTCGTCGCCCATCGTCAGCGGGGAGATGTTGATCGAGAGCCTGAGCGCAGGGTCGTATTCCAGCAGATCCAGCGCCTGCGCCAGCGCCAGCCGGTCGATCGCCCGGCCGAGCGGTCCCCGTTCGACCGCCGGCATGAAGGTTCCGGCGCTCACCGTC
>CAYMOD010000204.1:0-4589 GCA_964391945.1 uncultured Rhodobacterales bacterium
CATACATGGCGAGGCGCTCGAGACCGTAGGTGATTTCGCCCGGAACCGGGGAGCATTCAAAGCCGGCGACCTGCTGGAAGTAGGTGAACTGGGACACTTCCATGCCGTCGCACCAGCATTCCCAGCCCAGACCCCAGGCACCGAGCGTCGGGCTCTCCCAGTCGTCCTCGACGAAGCGGATGTCGTGGAACGCGGTGTCGATGCCGATCGCTGCGAGCGAGCCGAGGTAGATGTCCTGGAAGTCCGGCGGCGACGGCTTCACGACCACCTGGAACTGATAGTAGTGCTGGAACCGGTTCGGGTTCTCGCCATAGCGGCCGTCGGTCGGCCGGCGCGATGGCTGGACATAGGCCGCGGCCCAGGGCTTGTGCCCGAGCGCCCGGAGCGTTGTCGCCGGGTGGAAGGTGCCTGCGCCCACCTCCATGTCATAGGGCTGGAGAATTGCGCAGCCCTGCGCGGCCCAGTAGGCCTGAAGGCGCAGGATCAGCTCCTGGAAGCTCCTGGGGGCATTCTGCATCGGGTACTCACGATCGCCGGCATCCGGATGCCTCCTTACGCAGCCGCGGAGCGGGATTCAACGCCCCGCAGGCGAAGATGCCGGGCACCGCAGCGAAGATGCCGGTTCGGCAGAGGGCTCACCTGCGCCTCACCCCCGCCAGAAAGCCGGGGTGAAGATCACCAGCACGGTCAGGAGTTCGAGCCGCCCGACAAGCATGGTGACCGCGAGCAGCCATTTGGCGGTATCCGGCAGTGCCGCGAAGTTGCCCACCGGGCCGATTTCCGGCCCGACCCCCGGCCCGATATTGGCAAGCGCCGCCGCGGCCCCCGAAATCGCCGTCACCGGCGGGAGGCCAAGGATCACCAGGGCGGCCGCGACGAGACCGAGGGCAAGGAAAAAGAACAGGAAGAACGCCATCACCGCGTTCATCACGTCCATCGAGATCGGCTGGCCGCCGTAGCGGGGGGTCACCACCCGATTGGGGGAATAGAGCCTTCGCACCTCCGCCACCACCACGGCCGCGAGAATCTGGTAACGGAATACCTTGACCGAGCAGCTGGTTGACGCCGAGCAGCCGCCGATCAGCCCGATCACGAAGAAGATGCCGACCGCGAACGGGCCCCAGAGCGTGTAGTCGATCGTCGCGAAGCCGGTGCCGGAGATGATCGAGATCACGCTGAAGAGGACGTCCCGGAAACGTCCGGCCGGGATGTCGGGCTGCATCGCGACATAGGCGGCGAGGAGCGCGATCACCGTCGCGAGGATGAGGAGGAAGGCGTGGATCTGCGGATCGCGCCACAGGGGTTTCGGGTCGCCGGCGAAGAACTGGATGTAGCGCACGAACGGAAGCGCCGAGAGCACCATGAAGAGCGAGGCGACATAGGCGGCGCCCGGTCCGAACACGGCGAAGGAGGCGTCGTAATTGGCCATGCCGCCGGTCGAGAGCGTCGTCATCGCGTGGACGATGGCATCGAACATGGAAAGCCCAGACCAGAGGAAGCCGATCATGCAGGCGAAGGTCAGGCCGAGGTAGGTCAGCGTGAGCCGGATCGCGATCTCGCCGGCACGCGGCAGGATCTTCCCCAAGGTGTCGAAAGCCTCCGAGCGGAAGAGCTGCATGCCGCCGACCTTGAGCGTGGGCAGGAACACCATCGCGACGACGACGATGCCGAGGCCTCCGTACCACTGCATCAGGCCGCGCCAGAGGAGGATGCCGGCCGGCATCGCCTCGAGCCCGACGAACACCGTCGAGCCGGTGGTGGTGAAGGCAGACATCGCCTCGAAGAAGGCGTCGGTCCAGGAGGCGGCGGGTATGCCGAACATGAAGGGGAGCGCCCCGAAGAGCGGGAAGAACAGCCAGATCCCGGTCGTCAGCAGGAAACCCTGCTGCGGCGTGAGTCCCGGCCGGTGGCGCGTCGAGCAGGAGAGCACCATCATCCCGCCCGCCGTCACCGTCAGTATCCCGGACGTCGCGAAGGCGCCGGCGTTCGGGTCGCCGGCGGCGAGGTCGGCCGCAAGCGGCAGCGCCATGCTGAGCCCCAGCGCCGTCAGGAGCCATCCGATCAGGTAGCCGACGGGCCGGAAGTCGATCATGAGGGCGAGCGTTGGTCGGGCTCCGATCCGAGTCAAGCGGGCCGATTCAGGCGGGCCGAGTGAGGCGGGACCGCAAGGGCGCGCAGCCGTTGCAGGGACGGGCCGATGAACGCTACCGCTGCGAGGCGGCTGGATGGAGGAAAGGCATGCGGAGCGAGAAGTCGAAGATGCTCGCGGGGGAGCTCTATACCGCCAACGATCCGGAGCTTGCAGCGGATCTCCGCCGCGCTGCCCTCTGGCTCGAACACTACAATTCCGCGTCCTCGCGCCCGGCGGAGGAGCGGCATGCGATGCTCCGCGAGATCTTCGCCTCCGTTGGCGAAGGGGCAGTGATCCGGCCGCCCTTCTTTTGCGATTACGGGACCAATATCTCGCTCGGGCGGGGGGTGTTCCTCAACTTCAATTGCGTGATCCTCGACGTGGTCGCGGTCTCGATCGGCGACGGCACCCAGATCGGGCCGGCGGTGCAGATCCTCGCCGCCGACCATCCGCGCGACCCGGAGCCGCGCCGCCGGGGACTCGAATTCGGGCGGAAGATCCGGATCGGCGAGAATGTCTGGATCGGGGGCGGCGCCCTCGTCATGCCGGGGGTGACGATCGGCGACGACGCGATCGTCGGGGCCGGTGCGGTCGTCACCTCCGACGTCGCGCCGGGCGCGACGGTGGCGGGCAACCCGGCACGGCGGCTGCGGCAAGGAGGGTAGGGGCGAGGGTGCCCACGCGTGAAAACCCTCTTAAATCACTGATTCTGAACCGTGGGTAAAACCTGCCTGAGTGTTGACGCGTGTCCGCTGACGGCTGCCCCGGGCGCGGGAAGGCGTCTGATCGAACGCGCCCCGGCGGGAGGCGGCGGCGGTTCCGGCAGGGGCTGAACGCGGATGCGGCTCGGGCCGCAACAGCGGTGTGGCCGGGGCATTCTTCCGCTTGTGTGACATGCGGAGGTGGCGATGACGGAGCGGCTGGAGACGATAGCGATCGGGGCGATCGATGCACAGGCGCTCATCCGGGACCGCACCAGCCTCGAGCCGGAGGCGCTCGAGGAACTGGAGACCTCGATCCTCAGGCACGGGCTGCGGATGCCGGTCGAGGTCTACGCGATCGAGGGGCCGGCCGGCGGCACGGCCTGGGGGCTGATCTCCGGCCTGCGGCGGGTGACGGTGTTCCGGCGCCTCCACGAGCGGACCGGCCTTGCCGAATTCGCCTCGATTCCCGCCTTCATCCGCGCGCCTGTGAACATCGCGGGCGCGATGATCGCGATGGTCGAGGAGAACGAGATCCGCGCCGGGATCTCGTCCTACGAACGAGGACGGATCGCGATGGTGGTGCGCGACAATGGCTTCTTCCCCACGATCGAGGAGGCGGTGGAGAAGCTCTATCCCGGCGCCTCCTCGCAGAAACGGGCGCGGCTCCGGGCGCTGGCGCGGCTCGCCGAGGAGGTGGACGGGTTCCTGACCGCGCCCGAAGATCTCAGCCAGACGCAGGCGCTGCGCCTCGCCGATGCCTGCCGGATGGGGTTCGGCGAACTGATCCGCGCGACGCTCGCCGAATCGGGCATGACCGAACCCGGGGGGCAGTGGCAGATCCTGCAGCCGGTCCTTGCGGAAGCGGAACTGGGGGCGCGGGCCGAGCTTGTCCGCCCCGGGCGCCCGCGCCGCGTGCTCCGGCCACGTCACGGTCTCACCGTACGCCGCGAGATGGCGCGCGACGGCTGGGTCCTGCGCTTCACCGGCCGCGAAGCGACCGGCGCGCTGATCGAGCAGGTGATGGACGAGATCGAGCGGTGGTTGCGGCCGCGGTGAATTTCCGCCTGTGCGGGTTGCTGCCGGCCGCCGGGAAGGATGGCCGGCAGCAAGGTCCGGGTCAGTTCCGCGGGTCGTCGGCGGGATCGACGTATTCGATCTCCCAGGGCCCGGTGCTGTTCAGCTGAACCACCGTCTCGCCTTCGGTGAAGGCATAATGAACCATGCCGGGATCGAAGGCGAAGAAGCTGCCGGCCTCCAGCCTGGTCGCGGCATCGCGGTCGGCTTCCTCCCCGGAGCCCAGAAGGAAGGTCCCGGAGATCACCGTGACGATCTCCGGCCGCGGATGGCTGTGTGGGGCGATATGGAAGCCGTCGGGCATCTTCAGCCGCATGGCAAAGATTTCCTCCGCGCCCGGATCGCCGTAGAGCACCGCGTATTCCGCGCCTTCCTCGAGCGATGCCGGACCGGGCTGGTATTCGGCCTCGTCGGGCTGGAGCACGATATGGGTGTCCCCGTCCTGCGCGCTCCCCGGGATGACGAGCGTCGCCGCCGCGGCGCCGCCGAGAACGGCGGCAGCGAACAGGGAAGGCTTCAGCATCGGTCGGTATGCCATCGAATCCTCCTCAAAGCGACGTTGCAGCCATGCCGAAAGGCATGTCGGCCGGAGGACTCCATTCGTGTTGATCGGAGGGCCCGACCGTGTTGCGGATCATACCAGATTCGCCCCGGCGCTCAAAAGCAATCAGGCTGCCGCG
>CAYMOD010000205.1:0-4587 GCA_964391945.1 uncultured Rhodobacterales bacterium
TGACGGCTTTCGAATTCGTCCTGCTCCTGATCGTGGCCGAGACGACGCAGCAGGCGCTCCTCGGCGATGATTTCTCGATCACCAACTCGTTCGTGCTCATCGTCACCCTTTTCGCTGCCGACATCGTCCTTTCCTATCTCAAGGACTGGCTGCCGCGCGTCGCGGTCTGGGTGGACGGTCAGCCGAGCGTGCTGATCAGCGACGGCACGGTTGATACCCACGCGCTCCGCCGGGCACGGGTCAGCATCGAGGAGGTGCTCGAAGCCGCACGCGAGACACAGGGTCTCGAACGCCTCGACCAGATCAAGTCCGCGGTGCTCGAGGCGAGCGGCCACATCAGCATCATTCCGCGTTCGTGAGGGAGTTGACCTTGCAATCAGAAGCATCGGACGCCCTGCCGGGCGATCCTTGCGGACCCGTGTCGTCAGCGCTTCATGACCCCCGACCTTCAGTTCTTCAGCACCATGCAGTTGCCACCCGCGGCGCGGAGGCGCTCGCAATAGACCTCGGCCTCCTGGCGGCTCTCGCGGCCCACCTGGGCGAACCACATCATGCCGCGCAGACCCGGCCGCCGTTCGCGCACATAGGCGATGCGCTCCGGGATCAGGATAGTGCCGAGCCGGTTCTTCAGCCGCGCCACCTGCCGCTCGGCGCCGGTCCGGTCGCGGTTCGACGCCACCACCACACCCCACGGCAGCACGACGGGCGTCGTCTTGAACTCCCTGATTGCCCGCCCCTCAGCCTGTTCGATACAGGCGGCCTCGAATACCTCGCCTGTAGCGAGCGCAAGATCGGGGCTTTCGGGCGGTGCATCCCGCCACGTCTCTGCCGGATGGCCGGTGATTGCCTGAACATAGTTCCGCGTCTCGTCAGGCAGCCCGCCCTCGCGCGCCATGAAACGCGCCGCCCGCGCCTCGCCGCCGTTGTAGGCGACCGCCGCGAGGCCGACGTTGCCGAGTTCGCCGGTAAGCTCCGCAAGATAACGCGCCGAGGTGCGCAGCGCCTCCGCCGGGTTGAACGGATCGGCGAGGCCGCGAAGCTCCGCCGTACCCGGCATGAATTGCGCGATACCTTGCGCGCCCTTCGGGCTCACCGCGCCAGCATCGAACAGGCTCTCCTTCCAGAGAAGCCGTGCGAAGAAATGCGGGTCAAGCGTTGCTTCCCGCGCCGTCGCCTCGATCGTCCGGCAGACGTCGCGTACATAGCTCGCAAGCCCGATGCAGTGCCGGCCATCCGCCGTGCACCGCCGCTCCGGCGCCTCCGCCGCAAGCGCCCGCGGCAGCGGCACGATGTCGCCCGTCACAAACGCGGCAAGCTGCTCGCCCATGACGGAATCGGGCTCTGCCGCCAACGGACTGGCGAGGAAGACAGAGGACAGGATCAGGAACAGAATGCGGATCATGGCGCGGGAAGCTAGTCGGTGCGACCCGCGTGCTCCAGCACGAGATGGATGCACCGTTAACGTGCGCAACTTTCTGCCAGCAGGCCCTTTGCAGCGGCAGGAGAGCAGAATAAGCTCCGGCCCGGTCCGGCGTTCGCAGATGTTTGCTTTTGGGCAGGTTCTGGTTATTACTATATTTCAAATGCTTGAGTGGGGCTTCACGCGTGGGCACCTCCACGCCCACGGTCGATGAGCCGCCCTCCGATCCTCTTTCCTCTCTTCGCGGAGCTGACCGTTCTCGACGGCATCGGCCCGAAACTTGCGAAGCTCTTCGCCCGGCTCGGGATCGAACGGCCGGCGCATCTTCTCTTTCATCTGCCCTCCGGGGGCATCGACCGGCGGCTCAGGCCGTCCATCCGCGGTTCCGTCTTGCCGGCGACGCTTACCGTCGAGGTCGAGATCGGCCTGCATCAGGCACCGGCGACGCGAACCCGCCCCTACCGCATCCACGTCCGCGACGCGGAAACCGAGTTCCTGCTCGTCTTCTTCCACGCTGCGCCCGAGCAGCTTCGCCGCAGCCTCCCCGCGGGCAGCCGCCGTGTCGTTTCCGGCCGGGTCGAGCTCTTCGACGGCATCGCCCAGATGGTCCATCCCGATCACATCCTGCGCCCCGAGGCGGCGGAGGGGCTGCCCGAATTCGAGCCCGTCTATCCCCTGACCCAAGGCCTTACCCAGCGGATCGTCACCCGCGCGGTCGGGGGCGCCCGCGACCGCGCACAGGGTCTTCCCGGCCTCCCCGAATGGATCGAGCCGAACCTCCTCGTCCGCCGCGGCTGGCCCGACTGGAAATCCGCCCTGCGCGCGGCCCACGCCCCCACGGGACCGGCCGACCTCGCCCCGACGGCACCAGCGCGCGAGCGCCTCGCCTATGACGAGTTTTTCGCCCATCAGCTGACCCTTGCGCTCGCCCGCGCCCGTACCCGCCGCGCCAAGGGCTTCGCCACGAGGGGCGACGGGCACCTGCGCGAGAAAGTCACGGCCGCCCTCCCCTTCCCGCTCACCGGCGCCCAGGAGCGGACAGTGGCCGAGATCACCGCCGACATGGCATCCGGGCTGCGGATGAACCGGCTGCTCCAGGGCGATGTCGGGGCTGGCAAGACCCTGGTCGCCTTCCTCACCATGCTCGCCGCGGTCGAAGCCGGCGGTCAGGCAGCCCTGATGGCGCCGACCGAGATCCTCGCGCGCCAGCATCACACCACCCTGCGCCCGCTTGCCGAGGAAGCCGGCGTTGCCCTCGACATCCTCACCGGCCGCGACAAGGGAACCGAACGGCTGCGCAAACTCTCCGACCTCATCGAGGGCCGCACCGCGATCCTGGTCGGCACCCATGCCCTGTTCCAGTCCGACGTGGTCTTCCGCGACCTGCGCCTCGCGGTCGTCGACGAGCAGCACCGTTTCGGCGTCCGCCAGCGCATGGAACTCGGCGCCAAGGGCCAGGCCGCCGACATCCTCGTGATGACGGCGACGCCGATCCCGCGCTCGCGCGCGCGTGCCCAATACGGCGACAAGGACATTTAAGTGCTGGACGAGAAACCGCCCGGAAGGACGCCGGTGACGACGGCGCTCGTCTCCACCCAGCGGCTGGACGAAGTGATCGACCACCTGCGCCGCGCGCTCGGCGAGGGCCGGCAGGCCTACTGGGTGTGTCCCCTCGTCGGCGAGTCCGAAGCCGTCGCCCTGACCGCGGCCGAGGCCCGCCACGCTGCGCTGTGCCACGCGCTCGAGGTTCCCATCGGTCTTGTCCACGGTCAGCTCGCCCCGGCGGAGAAGGACGCGGCGATGGCCGGTTTCGCGGACGGCCACATCCGCCTCCTCGTCGCCACGACGGTGATCGAGGTCGGCGTCGATGTACCGAATGCCTCGATCATGGTGATCGAGGGGGCAGAGCATTTTGGCCTCTCCCAGCTCCACCAGCTTCGCGGCCGCGTTGGCCGTGGCGCCGCGCGCTCGACCTGCCTCCTGCTCTACGACCCTCCGCTCGGCGAAACCGCCCGCGCGCGTCTCGAGATCATGCGCGAGACCGAGGACGGCTTCCGTATCGCCGAGGAGGACCTGCGGCTTCGCGGCGCGGGCGACCTGCTCGGCGTGCAGCAATCGGGGCTGCCGCGTTTCCGCATCGCCGATCTCGAGACCCAGGGCGCGCTCATGCGCGTGGCCCACGACGACGCCCGCCTGCTGCTCGCGACCGATCCCGGCCTCGCCTCGCCGCGCGGTGAGGCGGCGCGCCTGCTGCTGTTCCTGCTCGAACGCGACAGGGCGATCCGGCTGATTGACGTCGGTTAGACCTGCGCTCCGGGCCGCCGGCTCCGGGCCGTCCGGGACGGCCGCCGTCAGACCGGCTCCTCCCCGGCGCTGCCGGCAGGATCGCGACGGGAAGGCATGTTGAGGATCTCGGGAAGGAGCTTTTCCGTGAAGATGCCGTGCAGGCGGCGGAGTTCGCGGATCGGGTCGGCATGCTCGTCCACGCGGATGTCCCAGAGCGGGTATTCCTCGCGGTCGACGACATGGATCGTGGCCGAGACCTCGCCCTTCAGGTCGCCCCCCTGCGCGTCACCGGCGGCGAGGGCTTCGAGGAGGCGATCCGCGAGGGCGGCATCGGCGCGGCGGGTGAAGGCCTCGGCTGCGGCCTCGAGCACCTCCGGACCGGCGAGGCGGTTGCCCTGGACGCTGAACCCTGCTCCCTCGAAGGCGCCGGCCCAGGGAATGCAGTCGCCTCCGGTGAAGGAAGCGGTCGCGCCACTGCCGTCGATCACTGCGAACTGGCGGTCCTCGCGGCGCAGATCCTCGGCGGCGAGGCGGTCGCGCACGGCTTCGGCAGAGGCGCCTTCGGTGAGATAACGAAAACCGTCGATGCCGATATAGGGGTTGAGCCTCGCTTGGGTGGCGACCGCTCCGACGCCGGCGCCGGCATGGGTGAGAAGCTTGCCGACGGCGGGCAGGGCCGTCGCGGCGCCGATCCCGAACTGCCCGGTGCGCGGGCAACGCGCGATGATGGAAAAGGTCATGGCCGATACCCGCGCTGGCCCGGCGAGGCGGCCGGGTGGCGCCGGCTCAACCCGCGTGGCCGGGGGCGGGTTCCGCGCCGCTCGATTCGAGCGCCTCGTCGAAGGCGGCGAGGGTCGCTTCGAGCGCGAGCAGGATCGAGG
>CAYMOD010000206.1:0-4555 GCA_964391945.1 uncultured Rhodobacterales bacterium
ATTCGGCGGGCGAGAGCTTGTAGAGGAGGCTGAGGATCATCGTGTTGATCGCCACCGACTTGCCCGAGCCGGTGGTGCCCGCGATCAGCAGATGCGGCATCCGCGCGAGATTGGTGACCACCGGCTCGCCGCCGATATCCTTGCCGAGCGCGAGCGGCAGCGCATGCGCCGAATCCCCGAACGGCCGCGACGACAGGATCTCGCGCAGGAGTACCATCTCGCGCCGGTCGTTTGGCAGTTCGATGCCGATGACCGAGCGACCGGGGATGGTCGAGACCCGGCAGGCAAGCGCCGACATCGACCGCGCGATATCGTCCGAGAGGCCGATGACCCGGCTCGCCTTCAGCCCCGCTGCGGGTTCGAGTTCATACATGGTAACGACCGGACCGGGCCTGATCGCGACGATCTCCCCCCGCACGCCGTAATCGTCGAGCACGGTCTCGAGCATCCGCGCATTCTCCTCGAGCGCCGTGGCCGAAAGCGTGTGGCGCTCGATCGTGCCCGGATCCTGCAGGAGATCGAACGGTGGTGCCACATAGATTCCGGCCTCGCCATCTCCCTTGCCGGTGGCCCTGGCCTTCGCCGGAGTGCGCGCGGGCCGGGCGCGCTCCCTTGTCGCCGGCCGCGGATTGAGCGGCGTGGCCGGCTCGGACGCGAGCAGGACCTCGCCGTCGTCCTCAGCAGGCTCCAGTTCCACCCGCGGCGCAACAAGGGCGCGGCCGACGGGGGCGGCGGTGTCACCGGCGGTGACCGGCGGCTCCGCCCGCACCACGGGCGGACGGAGGGGTCCCGACTCGCGGGCGCTCCCGGCGATCCGGGCCATCAGCCCCTCGCCCGCAGGTTTCGCCGGCGCCTCCGGTTGGCGGGAGGCGGCCTCCTCGCGCGCCGCACGCGCCTTCTCGGCCAGTTGGGCAGCCTGCCGGGCGCCGATCGCCGCGCCATGGGCAGCAGTGGTCGCGGCCCGTCCCGTCGCCCGGAAAAGCATCGCGTAGACGAGCACCGAACCCTCGCGAAGGAAGCGCAGGCCCCTCCCCGCCTCCACCCAGGTCACGCCGAGTGTGAATCCCGTCGCCAGCAGCGCCGCCCCGAATGTCGTTACCGATGCCGCGAGCAGCGCCAGAGGCAGGTCGAGTGGCACGAGCCCGACGAGGCTCATCGCCGCCGCGTCCCCGAGAAGCCCGCCGAGCCCGTAGTCATAGCCCCACGATGCTCCCGGCGCATTGGTCGAGGCGAAGGCAGCGACCGCGAGCAGCGCGAGCGGCGAGACGATCGTGCGGGTGACGACGCGGTTGTCGCCCGCATGCAGCATGAGCCGCAACCCCCAGGTGAGGAACGCGGCCGCAATGCCATAGGCGGCGAGGCCGAGGGCGCGGTGCAACGGATCGGCGAGCGAGGCGCCGACGAGGCCGAGCGCGTTCTGCGGCGCCTCGTCGGTCGCGGAGAAGATGCTCGGATCGTCCGGTGAGTAGGTCCAGAGGATCATCGCGAAGAGTATACCGACGCCCGCGACGATCAGGCCGAGCAGTTCCGCCCCACGGCGGCGCAGGGCCGCTTCGGTGTCGCTCTCGACCAGGCGCTGGCGGCGCTTGCCTTTCGTTCTTGACGCCATGACCTTCTCCTACTCAGTGCCGCCGATCGTGTCGCGAATGGCCGCGAGGCCGCGCGCCACCTCGTCCTGCGATGCGACGAGCGCCACGCGGATGTAGCCCTTTCCCGGATCCTCCCCCGCCACCGCGCGCGACAGATAGGCGCCCGGCAACACTCTTATACCCTTCTTGTGCCAGAGGGTTAACGCCGCTTCTTCACCATCTCTTACCCCGAGCCACAGGAAGAATCCCGCCTGCGGCCTGTAGTAGCCGTCGAGATCGCCGAGGATTTCGTCGGCGAGGGCGAATTTCTTCCGGTAGAGTTCGCGGCTCGCCTTCACATGCGCCTCGTCGCGCCAGAGCGCGGCGGAAGCATGCTGGATCGGCAGCGGCACCGGTGCCCCGCCATAGGAGCGCAGCCGCCTGATCGCGGCGATCGCCCCTGCCCCGCCCGCCGCGAAACCCGAGCGCAGGCCGGGCGCGCTCGACCGTTTCGAAAGCGAATGAAAGACGACGACCCGCTCGGGGTCGATGCCGGCGTCCCGGACCGCCGCGAGGGCACCGGGCGGTGGTGTATCGCGGTAGATCTCCGAATAACATTCGTCGGCGAGCACCCGGAAATCATGCCGCTCGGCGAGCGCGAAGAGGCGACGCCAGTAATCCGCATCCGCCACCGCCCCCTGCGGGTTCGCCGGCGAGCAAAGATAGGCGAGCGTGACCCGCTCGAGGATCGCCGCATCGAGCCGCCCGTAATCCGGCAGGAACCCGCTCTCCGCCGTGGCCGGGACGAAGACCGGCTCCGCCCCGGCCGCGAGCGCCGCCGCCACGTAGCACTGGTAGAACGGGTTCGGGATCAGCACGACCGGCCGGGCGCCGTTCTTCCGCTCCGGGGAGAGCGTGAGCGCGGCATTGAAGAGGCCCTCGCGGGTGCCGCTCAGCGCGGTCACCTGCGCCTCCGGATCGACGTTCACCCCGTAACGGCGCGCGAGCCATGCCACGATCGATGCCCGCAGGTTGTCGGTGCCCTCGTTCGGGGGATAGCGGCCGAACTCGCTTGAATGGGCGGCGATGATCTCGGCAATGGCGGGCGGCAGCGCGTGTTTCGGCTCGCCGATCGCCATTGCGAGCGGTTCTGCACCCGGCGCGGTCGCATCGAGAAGCCGGCGCAGTCGGGGAAACGCGTAGTCCGGCAGGTCCGAAAACCGCTCGGGGAACTGCATGTCTCAATGCCTCGTATGCCGGGGTCTTCAGATGCCCCCATATTGGGGAGTGCAGTGTAGCGGGCGGCCGGTCCGGGGTCCAGCCTGCGACCCCGCGGAACCGGAGGCTGAACACCGCACTTGAAGGACCATGAGAAAGACCGAACGACGGATCGAGATCACTGAACAACCCGCCGTACCGGTTGATGCCGTACTGCTCGGTTATGGCGCGATGCTGCCGTTTCCGGGGGCGCTGGTCGTGGTCTGGCTCGGCGCGGAAGCCGCGCCGCTGCTGGCACTGGCGGGGCTGCGGATCTGGGGCGCAGCGATCCTGATCTTTCTTGCCGGGGTTCGCCGGGGCCTCAGCTTCCGCACGCCCGGCGGACCGCGTCCGGCGCAGTTGGCGATGGCGCTCTGGCTCTTCGGGGCCGGACTCGCGGTCCTCGTCCTGCCACCGGTCGCGGGCCTCGCGGTGCAGCTCGCCGGCTACGGGAGCCTGCTCGTGCTCGATCCGATCGCTGCTCGCCGCTCGGAAGCACCGCTCTACTTCGCCCGGCTCCGGCCCGCGCAGATGGCGATCCCGGTCGCAAGCCTTGCCCTCCTCATCCTGTCGCTCTGAAGCCGCCGATCTGGAGTGCTGCTTCACGAGTGTCGCCGGCAAGGCAGGCACGGATTGCACTCTTTCGCTCCGGCCGGTACGCGGCAGCGGCAAAGGGGGCATTTCACCCTCTTCTCCCGGACCAGTACGGTCGAGGCCCCGATGATCCTGTTCGACAACGGCCCCAACGGCGAGTCTTCCGTCTTCGACACACCGCGGCGCCTCGTGCTGGCCGACGAACCAGCGGAAGTTCCCGCGGCGTTTGCCGCCCTTGATGCCGAAAGACGCGCCGGAGCCTGGCTTGCCGGCTACGCATCCTATGAACTCGGCTACGCGCTCGAGGCGCGGCTCCTGCCACTGCTGCCCGGCGACCGACGCGCGCCGCTTCTCGCCTTCGGCGTCTACGATGCGCCGATCAGCGGTGCAGAATGCCTGGCCGGGGCCGAGGCGGCAGCGGACGATGCGATGCTCGGACGGCCCGAACCGGCGATCGACCGCGCGCGCTATCAGGCAGCGTTCGAAACGGTCCAGCGCTACATCGCCGCCGGCGACTGCTATCAGGTCAACCTCACCTTCCCGCTCCGGGCGCGTGTCTCGGGTCCGCCGCTCGCGCTCTATGGCGCACTCCGCCGGCGCCAGTCTGTCGGCCATGGTGCTTTCGTCGCCCTCGGGATCGGCCCGGTGCTGCTCTCACGCTCACCGGAACTCTTCTTCCGCCTCGATGGTGACGGCATGATCGAGGTCCGGCCGATGAAGGGCACCGCGCCGCGCGACCCGGACCCCGAACGCGATGCGGCCGCGCGTGCGGACCTCGCCGCCAGCCCGAAGAACCGCGCCGAAAACCTGATGATCGTCGATCTCCTCCGCAACGACATCGGCCGGCTCTGCGAACCGGGATCGGTCGCCGTTCCTGCCCTCTTCGAGGTGGAGAGTTTCGTGACCGTCCACCAGATGATCTCGCGGATCGAGGGGCGTCTGATGCCGGGAACCGCACCAAGCGATCTCCTGCGCGCGCTCTTCCCCTGCGGCTCGGTTACCGGTGCGCCGAAGATCCGGGCAATGGAGATCATCCGCGAGATCGAGCCCGGGCCGCGCGGCGCCTATTGCGGCGCCATCGGCTGGATCGCGCCCGACGGCCGCGCCGAGTTCAACGTCGCCATCCGGACGCTCTC